>JAFGXF010000026.1 GCA_016936755.1 Anaerolineaceae bacterium
CAATGCCGGTGATGTAATGCCCGATGGATTGGTTTTCAGCCCAATGGGCAATACGACTCATATGGTAGGTCATCGAATCCCAAGTCATTGGAGGAGCGCGCCAGGCAATGAACGCAGTCAGCAACAAGATGATGGCGATCGCAGAGAATGCCAGCCATTCCCCCCACCCCAATTTAAATTTCAGGGCAGGTAGCGCAATCGGAATGCCCGCCCGGCGCCGTATGAGAAACCAAACGCTGAAAGCAATCAACGGGACACTCCAAATCATGATCAATGCAGGGCGAGTGACGAGATGGAGGGGGCTTAATAGTTCAAGGGAGATGACCGCGTAAACACCCACCACCGTCATCGACCGGAGTATCACACTGCGAATGGGGCTCTTTACATTAAGGTTGATCAGGAATATGAAAACAGCAACCAGTGCGAAAAGGGGTAGAAGCACGAACAGGTGCGTCATTCAGCAGGACCCATCACCTGTCATGCGGACGGGCGCGGACCACCTGGATGAAGTGCTCCAACTCGTTGAAACGACGGTCAATTGTATGCAGGATCAGGCCGGCGGTGATGGATAACAAACCGGTCAGCACCAACCCCACGGCCAGTATGGCAGAAGGGAAGTATTGCACCAGGCCTGTCTGCCAGTATCCAATTACAGCCCGCAGGCCGGGTATAAGCCCGAGCAGTATGAAAAACAAGCCAATCGAACCAAAAAAAGTCAGTGGTTTGTAATCCCGAAAAAGAGCCAGGATCGTGGTCAGGATGCGCATGCCATCCGACAGGATTCGAATCTTGGAGTGGCTGCCCTCCGCTCTGGTCTTCAAGTTTACCGGGATCTCTGCCAGGCGGTATCCCCGTTCCAGCGACTTCATGGTCAGCTCCGCTTCAATGGCAAATCCCTTCTCAAATAAGGGTAAACCCCTGACAATGCGTTGATTCATGGCACGGTAACCGCTCAGGATGTCAGTCAGGTGGGTATGGAATATCAAGTTGATGAGTTGCAGAAAAAAAACATTCCCGACGCGGTTCAGGAAGTTGAATTGGCTTCGGCTGAGGTTGCTCATGCGCGAACCGATCACCATATCCGCTTCGTCCTTTATTACGGGATCGATTAAAGCCCTGACACGATCAGCCGGGTAGGTGTCATCGCCGTCGACCATCACATACACATCCGCCTCGACCCGCTGAAACATAGACTGGATGACATACCCTTTGCCACGCCGCCGCTCCGTCAGGACACGCGCGCCGCTTTTCTCTGCCATTTGCGGAGTACCATCATCTGAACCATTATCAAAAACAATGATCTCAGCCTCAGGCAGGGCTTGTTTGAAATCCCGAATCACTTTCCCGATGGATTGAATTTCATTCAAACACGGTATCAATATGACAATGCGTGTTGACTTCTCACTGATGACAGGGGCTTTGGTTTTTTGAGGTTTCATCCTCCAACTGCTTTCCTTCAACCGGCATTCAATCTGGTTAATTCAACCAACCGGGTAATTATATGGAATTAATGGCATCATGTATAGCCTGAGTGAAAGAAGATCAGGCCTTATGACAGTCACAATCATGATGGAAAATCATCACTAAAAATCCTGTTCAAACCATAAGCGGATCGTTCATGCAGATCTTCGGTTTTCGTCATCAGAGCATTCAGCTCTTGATCTGATTTCGCAGCTGCTCGCTGGTGGCACGGTATTCGACCAGCTTCTGGCGCTCCTTCTCCACCACCTGGGGGGGGGCTTTTTTGGCAAAATCACCCCCTAAAAGGGTTTCGAGCCTTTTGATCTGTGAATCGATGGTTTGCAGTTCACGCGTTAAGCGCACCCTCTCGGAATCGGAATCCACTATATCGCCCAACGGTAAATAGATCTCGATACCCGAAGTGACCATGCTGACCGCATTTTCCGGTTTCTCAGTCATCTTTTCAACAACCTGAAATGTCTTTGGATCCAGGTGTGCCAGATTTTGGATTATGACCGCCTGGTCAAGAAGGACACTGGTATTTAATCCGGCTACGAGGATGGCCGTGATGGGTTTTCCAGGCTGGACCTTCTTCTCCGCACGCAGATTGCGGATCGTTTTAACCACCTCCATGATCAGCGTGAAGTGGGCGATTTTCCCCTCTTCCCAGGTTTCAAACGGCAACGGCTCAGGCCATGGCGCAATGATCAATGCCTCAGGCCAGCCACCCTTTGGAGTCAGGTGATCAGAGTGAGCCACTGCGGCCGTCTTGAGGTGCCCCCACAACTCCTCGGTGACAAAAGGCGTGAAGGGGTGCAATAACCTCAGGCATCCATCCAGCAGGCGTGATAAAGTCTGGGCGGTGTAAAAAGCACGATCGCCGCCCTCGGCCAGCTGCTGTTTGGCAATCTCAATGTACCAATCGGCTAACTCACTCCAGAAGAATTCATAGATCTGTCGCCCAGCCTCGCCGAACTGCCAGGTTTCGAACAGGTGATTAACCTCACCCAGAAGCTGTTTGTAACGCGCCCATATCCAGGAATCCGCCAGACTCCAGAGTGCCGCTTTCTCTGGTTTATCGGGTGCATTATTGATTGCATTGATCACAAAACGCCCGGCATTCCAGATCTTGTTGGCAAAATTACGATTGGCCGCCACCCGTTTCACATCCACGTTGATGTCGTTACCGGGGGTGGATCCGACCAGCAAGGTAAAACGCAGCGCATCCGTGCCCAACTCATCCATGAGCGGCAAGGGATCAATGACATTGTCCTTGGACTTGGACATCTTGTCGCCGAACTCATCGCGGATGATGCCATGCAGGTACACAGTATGAAAGGGCACTTTGCCGGTTAACTCCAGACCATCCACGATCATGCGCGCCACCCAGAAGAACAGGATGTCGTAGCCGGTTTCCAATACAGAGGTGGGGTAGAAATACTGGTAATCTGGGGTCTCATCCGGCCACCCCAGGGTTGAAAACGGCCATAAACCGGATGAGAACCAGGTATCCAGCACATCCGGATCCTGGTGAATATTCCTGCTGCCACATTTCGTGCAGGCAGTTGGATCCTGACGTGCGACAGTCATTTCATTGCAATCATCACAATACCAGACCGGGATGCGGTGACCCCACCACAACTGACGGCTGATACACCAATCCTGGATATTTTCCAACCAGTTGTAATACACCTTGGTGAAACGCTCCGGGATGATGCGAATTCTTCCGTCCTGTACCGCCTTTAAAGCATCTTCTGCCAACTCACTCATGCGCACAAACCACTGGGTCGACACCATCGGCTCAATGACCTCACCGCCACGCTGGCTGCGTGGAACGTTGAGTGTGTAAGCCTGCTCCTTGATGACCAGTCCGGCCTTCTTCATGTCCTCCCAGATCTTCTTTCGGCAATCAAACCGGTCCATGCCCTCATAGGGTCCACCTGCCGGTGTAATATGGGCAATCGCATCCAGAACCGAAATAACCTGCAGTTTGTGACGCTGGCCAATCTGGTAATCGTTCGGATCATGTCCCGGGGTGATCTTCAGGGCACCCGTACCGAACTCGCGGTCCACATAGTCATCCGCAATGACCGGAATCTCGCGCCCCAATATCGGCACCTTGACCTGTTTACCGACATATTTCAGGTAGCGCGTATCCTCAGGATGGACTGCCACAGCCGTGTCACCCAGGATGGTTTCCGGGCGGGTGGTGGCTACCGGAATGAATTCGCCCGATCCGTCGGCCAGCATGTATTTGAAGTAATACAGCTTGCCCGGTTCTTCTGAATATTCCACTTCAAGATCCGATACCGCCGTCTTCAAGCCGGGTGACCAGTTGATCAGGCGCGGGCCGCGGTAGATCAGTCCTTTTTCATAAAAACGAACGAAAGCCTCGCGCACCGCCACCGACAGACCCTCATCCAGGGTAAAACGCTCGCGATCCCAATCGCAGGAAGCACCAAGTCGCCGGATCTGACTGGAGATGATGGCGTGATACTTTTTTTTCCAGGTCCAGACCCGCTCAACGAACTTTTCACGTCCAAGTTCCTCACGTGTCACTTCTTCGGTTCGCATCAAGTCCTTTTCCACCTGCAGCTGGGTGGCGATGCCCGCATGGTCGGTACCCGGCACCCACAAAGTCGGGACACCCTTCATGCGCTGATAACGGATCATCAGGTCTTCCATGGAAACATACATGGCATGCCCAAGATGCAACTCACCGGTTACATTGGCTGGCGGAATAGAAATCACAAACGGTTTAATGGAAGGATCAAATCCCGGCTGACCGGGGTCATTGGACGGCTTGAAGTAGCCCCTCTCAACCCACCAGTCGTAGAGACGCTTCTCGGTGTTCTTGAAATCATAGGCTTTGGGCAGTTCGTTTTTGCTCATGGCTCACCTCATTAAATGTAAAACCCTTCCATCATGAGGACGAAAGGGTTCATTTTCGCGGTACCACCTCAATTCGCCAGCTGCCTGGCGCACTTGACCCGGACAGGTCATCCGGTATAAGCAGTAACGGGCTTTCCCGTGCCGGTCTACTCTCCATGCGGATTTCTTCGGCAAATATGCCAGGCGACTTTCAACGGTTATTCACTTGGGAGGCTTTCAGCCATGGCACTCCGTTTCTGTAAGCTGCCACCCGCCTACTCCTCCTGGCATTCATATATCGATTTGTCGCTATTATACAGAATGTGACTTGCTCCGTCAATGGCGCCCCCTCCAAAGAACCGGCAACAGTCTATATGATACAATCTCGCCATTATGCCCATCACCACACTGATTCTCGACCTGGATGAAACCGTCTACCCTTCTTCGACGGGATTATGGGATTTGATCGGAGAGCGCATTTTCGCTTTCATCCACCAGCGGCTTGAACTGCCGGCAGAAGCTATCCACGCCCTGCAATACCAGTATTTCAACTCCTATGGCACGACCCTGCGCGGTTTGGAACTCAACAACGGCATCGATGCCCGTGACTACCTCGATTATGTTCACGATGTGCCGATTGAAAACATACTTGCCCCCGACCAGGAGTTACATGATGTGCTTTCAGGCTATCCACAACGCAAGGTGATATTCACCAACTCGGATAAGAACCACACACAGCGTGTGCTGGAGCGGATCGGCATTGCCGATCTATTTGACGGAGTCGTTGATGTTCAGGATATCCGTCCACATTGCAAGCCCCAGCCTGAAGCTTTTCAGGTTGCGCTAAACCTCTTTGGCGGATTGGATGCGGCTGATTGCCTGTTCATCGATGATTCATTACGCAATATCCAGACTGCGGCTGAAATGGGTATGTCGGTAGTCCATATCAATGAGAAAAAACAGCCCTCTTTGTTGTACCCGACTGTTCGCTATCTTAAAGAGTTGCCGCAGGTATTCAGCAAAGATGGCGAAATCCAGATTTCTTCAGCTTTGGCCGACCTGTAAATCTTATTGAATGTTAATTTATATGTGATAATCTTATTGCGTTATATACACAATGTGGAGTAATCAATGAATCCAAATATCAAATATCCCCTGATTGGCTGCATCAGCATCATCCTGTTGGCCGGCATGTTCGCGGCAGGTCTGCTGATTGGCTGGGCATTCCCGGTCGGTTCTGGAAGCGGCTTGAGTGAATTGCTAAAACCGGATTCTCCCATTCCGGCTGTTTCAAATGAAACCGGTACATCCGCTGACCTTGAAAAGCTGTTCGAACCCTTCTGGCAGGCCTGGCAAATCGTTCATGAGGATTATGTCGACCAACCAGTTGATGACATCCTGATGATGCAGGGTTCCATACGCGGCATGCTTGAAGCCTTGGATGATCCGCATACTTCCTACATGGATCCTGAAATATATAAACTGGAAGAGCAATCCTTGCAGGGTGAATATGAGGGTATCGGTGCTTACATCGATACATCCGGTGAATACGTGGAAATCATATCCCCCATCACCGGTTCTCCAGCCGAGGCAGCCGGATTGCGCGCGGGTGACCTGATCGTCGGCCTCGATGGTGAAGACCTGACCGGCGTGTCAGGTGATGTCGTCCACTCGATGATTCTGGGTCCAGCTGGAACAGATGTGACGCTGACTATACAAAGAGAGAGTCTGGAGAAGCCTTTCGATGTCACCATAACCCGGGCCAAGATCATTGTCCCCAGCGTGGAAAGTAAAATGCTGGAAGACGATCTGGCTTACGTGCGGATCAACATCTTTGGTGAAGACACCACGCGTGACCTGCGCCGTCAGCTGCGTGACCTGCTGAAAAACAATCCTCGCGGAATGATACTGGATCTGCGCGGTAATGGCGGCGGTTACCTGGACACTTCGATTGAGGTGGTCTCTGAGTTCGTGGGTGAAGGTGTTGTGGTTTACGAGGAATACGGCGACGGCCAACGTTATTCCTACGATGCCGAACCCGGAGGACTGGCCACTGAGATCCCTTTGGTTGTTCTGGTGGATGAGGGTACAGCCTCAGCATCCGAGATCACAGCCGGTGCGATTCAGGATTATGAACGCGGTATTCTGGTTGGCACAACAACCTATGGCAAGGGTTCCGTTCAAAACTGGCTGCCACTGGTTAATGATCAGGGCGCCATCCGGGTGACAATTGCCCGCTGGCTGACACCCGACGGTCGGCAGATCAACGATATCGGAATCCAACCCGATTATGTGGTTGAATTCAGCGAAGAGGATATCGAAAATCAGAATGATGTTCAAATGGAAAAAGCGATCGAGCTGTTGAATGACTTGATTGCTGGTAAACTTCAATAATATTGCAAAGGAAAATGAGGGAACCAATATGGATGCTTATCCTCTTTACAACTTGAACTACCTGCTTTGCATGATTCCGGCGTTCATCATCATGATGATCGCCCAGATCTCGATCAGTTCTGCCTACAATAAATGGAGTAAAGTGGCTGTTTCCAGTGGTGCTACCGGTGCAGCCGCTGCCCAGAAACTGATCGCGCAAAATAATTTGAGTAATGTACAACTCAAAGGTGTCAGTGGAACATTGTCAGATCACTACGATCCGCGGACTAAAACGCTGGCCCTGTCACAGGCTGTGGCCAATCAACCATCAGTTGCTTCGGTGGCTGTGGCCGCTCACGAATTGGGACATGCCATGCAGGATCGCGAAGGATACTTCCCATTGAAGGTACGCGCGCTGCTCGCACCGGCTGTGAGCATTGGCTCGTATGTTGGGTGGATCATGCTGGCCATCGGCATTGCATTGAATTACCTGGAGCTGGCCTGGCTGGGGGTGGCGGTCTTTGCAATCGGTTTCCTCTTCGCTCTGGCTACAGTACCGGTTGAAATGAACGCCTCAGCCCGTGCACGAAAAATGCTGTCTGAGTCTGGCATTGTTCAAAGTGGAGAGGAAGCCCGTGGCGTGAATGCCGTATTAAATGCGGCAGCGCTCACCTATATCGGAGCGCTGACACAAGCTGTTATGCAATTGTTATACTTCATCTCGATGGTACTCGGCATGGGCCGCCGGCGTAGTTAGCCGGTCAATCAGAGAAGTATGGTTGGCACCAGATGACTTCGCTGCCGATTTTAACCGAGTATCTCCACTCCTCCTCGAGGACTGGATAAGCATCCAGATCGGAATCGATCGACTGAAGATTTATCTCCGCCGCATGGCGTGAAAAGTGAAAAGACTGCCAGGCTTGATCCTGGCGGTCTTGATTTAAGTTATAGCGCGCACAGGATAATACCGCACCAAGCTGATCATGCGTCAATCCTGGTAAATTGGAGTCCAGAAATGCCTTTGTCAGGTTGGGTACTGCATCACTGGACAGGGATACCAGGTATTGGGCGTCCAGCTCCCTTTTTGTGTAGTTCGATTGAAGGTTCAATTTAACGATCATGGCATCTGGATCAATGATGTTCAGCGTGAGTCCAAAACCAAATGAGACCAGCAGTGCTGCCAGTCCGAAGGCACGTGGTCTATTGATCAGCTCAAGCACCAATGCTGCCAGCAGCAAGATTCCCAGCCATATCATTAACACAAGCGTCTGGATTCGAATTCGAGTGAAACCGTAGGCGTTTTCATAAAGCAATAAACGTTGAAAGGCTGACACCAGGATCACCACCACC
>JAFGXF010000004.1 GCA_016936755.1 Anaerolineaceae bacterium
CACCCGAGCCCTCTGCGAGGGTGCGGAGCAACGTTCGGAGGTTCGAGCCCTCTCGCGCCCACTTTTTTATAAATCGCGCAATTAAGCGCGATTTATTTTATTTCCAGATCACAGGTCATTTCTCTGACATCATTTCAGGGCAGACGGTTCATACCCGAGCCCTCTGCGAGGGTGCGGAGCAACGTTCTGAGGTTCGAGTCCCGTAAGCACCCGTTCTAAGGGTGTTCGCGCCCACTTTGCCCGGCTACGACGAGTTGATGCGAGTCGCAATGGGGAACGCCGCGAGTATCACGAGCAGGTGCTTAACGATCAATTATCTCCCTTGGTATCAACAATAAACAATCATACCAACTTGCCAAACTGCACAGAAATGCGCGATCTTGGTTTAAAGAAGAAGACGGTTCCATTGTTCCTGCTCGCTTCGCTCCCAGGACTTCGCCGCTTCCAATAACATACATAGGAACCGGCTCGCGAGCCCTCTGCGAGGGTGCGGAGCAACGTTCGGGGGTTCGAGTCCCGTAAGCACCCGTTCTAAGGGTGTTCGCGCCCACTTTCCCCGGCTGCGACGAGTTGATGCGAGGCGCAACGGGGGACGCTGCGAGCAAAGCGAGCAGGCGTTTATTTTTTTCCCCCATCCTTACGATCGCGCAGTAATGCGCGTTCACTGTTTCGAGACCACCTTACCCCCCCCATAAGCAATAGTATTTATTTTGCGATAAGGATATAATCCAATATGTATTGATTGTTATCAAACCATGGTTTGGAGGAGGAAACAATGGATCGTAACAAGAAATGGCACATCAAGATGGCGGGCATCAGCATCCTGCTGTTAGTGGTTATGCTCGCCTGCAACGTCAGTCTGACCAACCCACCTGTGAGTACGATCGATGTAACACAAACATTCTCTGCGCTTGGAACCGAGATGGCAGCCGCTGTTGGGGAAACGCAATCGGTGGAACCCGTTGAAGCGCCATCCACCGAAGCCACGGTTGATACCCGCCCGCCGGTCGTTCACTCGGTCACACCACCCGAGCCAACCAATCATCGCGAAAGTGGGGTCATTGACCGTGATAATACCCCATCCAGCTTTGCTCACCGTGCCAATGGTGGTGAGAATTTCGATCAGAATTTGTATGAACGACCATACACCAGCGGGGTGATGGATTACCTGCCGGATGTGGACATCCTCGATGCCCAGCTTGACCGTTCCGGTGATTGGATTTTTGTCAACCTGCAAATGGGTGGTCAGAACGCGGCTGGAGGAATGAAGGGTGTGTATGGTGTCGAGGTCGATAACAACATGGACGGCCGCGGGGACTTCATTGTTTTTGCCATCAACCCTGGGACGCAGTGGTCGACTGTGGGCGTCAAGGCGTATCAGGATACCAACAAGGATGTCGGTGGATTCACCCCACTCACGGCTGATAACCGACCTGGGGATGGCTTTGACACGATCGTCTTTGACGAAGGTTATATCAATGATCCGGATGCAGCTTGGGCAAGGATCTCACCATCCAATTCCAGCATGGTCCAACTGGCATTCAAATATACCCTGATCAGGAACAACGATAAATATCTGTGGGGTGCTTTCGCGGGATTGCCTGAAACCCTCAATCCGGCTTGGTTCGATTTCAATGACCATTTTACACATGCAATTGCCGGGTCATCATTGAGTGAACTGGCGGCTTATTACCCATTAAAAGCTTTCTACGGCTGGGACAACACCTGTCGCTGGGTGGTTGGGATAAAATACCCGACCGGCAAAGAGCCCGGGCTTTGCCCCTATACGCCGGAACCCACTGAGGAATCAGTTGAGCAGCCCACTGTGGAACCACCATATCCAGGCATCATACCGTAGTAACGAAACCGGTCAATAACAGACTCTATTTACTGGTTCCTGTAATTCATTCAATTGAATTGACCCACCCGCATAATGACGGTTGGGTCAATTCTTTCGTTCGCAACATCGCATAGATGTTCAGACGGCCGGGATTTCAGGAGGGATGCTGTCCAGGTAGGATTTTACTTCCGGTTCACTTAGAAATACCAGGTTTAAAATACCAACGATCAACGATAATCCATTTCCATAAACAATGGCCGCGATCTCAAGGATGGCGATGGTTTGCAGGTTTTTCACTGGGTGGGGCGGATTTGAGATTAACCTGGCAGCATAGATCACCTCAAAAATACCCAATATGCTGGGGAGAATCGTGAACGGTGCACAAATAACACCTATGCCAATGGTACCGAGGACAATACTGGCAGTTATTCCCAGGCCGGCCAGGATATTGAGGATACCATTGATCAACATCATGATCGAGATGGCCTGAACTTTACCGGGTTTTACAGAAAGATTTGTATCCATGTCGGTTCTATCTCCATAAATATTTTTTCAATCATCAATATAACGTAAAAGAGCCTGCCAGGTTGCAGGCTCTTTTCAAATCAAACGTGATATTTAAATCCAGCCTTGTTTCTTGCAGAAATCGGTGATGACCGGGATGTTGATCCATTCACCCTGGTAGGCTTTGACTGACCAGAGGATCCAAAGAATAAAGGCGCCAATACCAATAATGATCCCGCCGAATCCCAGGGTGATGATCGACAGGATAAAGGACAGGACGAACAGCACGACGGCATATGCCAGTGCCTGGACGCTGTGATATTTAATGAATGGACGGGCTTTTTTGTCATCCATCAGTAAAGCAATGATGGGAACGATCGGATTGAGCAGGTACGACAGCATACCCCATAGTTTATCGTCACTGGTGACTTCAGGTGTTGATACATTTTGTGTAGTCATCGTCATCTCCTATTTTGGTTGATTATCATCTTGGATATAAATGTATTTTATTACGAAATCAGGATTATGCATATACCGTATGAGGGGGTTAAGGGATACTAATTATGTTAGAATTCGTCCGATGAAAACCCCAGTGGTATTCATGGGTTCACCTGAATTTTCCCTGCCGACTTTGCATGCCCTTACTGAACGATATCAGGTTTGCGGTGTGGTGACACAGCCAGATCGACCGTCTGGAAGGGGAAAACAGCTCACATCATCGCCGGTCAAGCAGGTGGCTATGCAATTGGGCTTGCCGGTCATGCAGCCACAAAAATTGCGTGATCCACAGGCGTTTGAAACCCTGAGGCAATGGGAACCTGACATCATTGTTGTAGCTGCTTTTGGGCAAATCCTGCGCCAGGAAGTACTGGAACTGCCCCGATATGGCTGTATCAATGTGCATGCCTCACTGCTGCCGCGCTGGCGGGGAGCTGCGCCGATCCAGGCGGCCATTCTCGCGGGTGATGCACAAACCGGTATCAGTATCATGAAAATGGATGCCGGGCTTGACAGTGGGCCGGTTTTGTCACAGTGTGCCGTGGCAATCAACCCGGAGGACACTGCCGGCAGTCTCAACCAGAAACTGGCTGCGATGGGAGCATCATTGTTGATCGAAACGTTGCCAGGTTACATCGAAGGCGATATCCATCCCCAATCGCAGGATGAGGCATTTGTCACCAAGGCCCCCATGTTATCCAGACAGCAGGGTGAGTTGGATTTTAACCAGCCTGCGCAGTATTTGGCGAGGATGGTAAGGGCTTATCATCCCTGGCCAGGGTGCTATACGATCTGGAAAGGGCAGTCATTAAAGGTACACAGGGCACATGCCATTCAGACTGAACACCCTGAACCGGGTTCCCGTCTGATCATGGATGGCAAGCCTGCCTGGATCACCAGCTCCGGAATTCTGGTTGCGGATGAATTACAACCTGCCGGAAAACGGGCCATGCTGGGGGAGGAATTCCTGCGGGGGAACCGGGATTGGGCAGGCGGATAGCCAATATGTGGAGCTACAGCCAATGACACAATACATCGGCGCGATCGATCAGGGTACCACCAGCACCCGCTTTATGATCTTTGACCATGGCGGACAGGTCATCTCAGCTGCTCAAAAGGAACACAAACAGTATTTTCCACAGCCTGGTTGGGTTGAACATGACCCCGTCGAGATCTGGCAGCGGACTTGTGAAGTGATCCGGGAGGCGCTTTCAACAGCCGGATTGTCCAATAAGGATCTGGCAGGGGTTGGTATCACGAACCAACGTGAAACGATCGTGGTATGGAACCGTGACACAGGCCAGCCGTATCATCCCGCCATTGTCTGGCAGGATACCCGCACGGATGAAATCTGCCGTGATCTGGCACGCGATGGCGGGCAGGACCGTTTTCGCGCGCGGGTAGGATTGCCACTGGCCACGTACTTTTCGGGACCCAAGCTGGCATGGTTATTACAAAACGTTCCCGGCTTTCGTCATGCTGCCGAAAACGGAGATGCTGTGTTTGGGACCATTGACACCTGGTTGATCTGGAATCTTACCGGCGGCATAAAGGGTGGATTGAACCTGACGGACGTCACCAATGCATCGCGCACGATGTTGATGGATCTAGAATCATTAAAATGGGATGATGACATATGCAGCATCCTGCAAATCCCGACCGGCATGCTGCCGGAAATCAAACCCTCATCCTTCAGATACGGGCCTGCCCGGGGAATCCTCGAAGGCATCCCATTGGCTGGTTGTCTTGGCGACCAGCAGGCTGCCCTTTTTGGCCAGACATGCTTCTCCAGCGGTGAAGCCAAGAACACCTATGGCACCGGTTGTTTCATGCTGATGAATACAGGTGAACACCCGGTGGCAAGCCAGTATGGATTGTTAACCACCCTGGGTTATCAGATCAGCGAACGTCCGGCAGTCTACTGTCTTGAGGGTTCCATTGCGGTCACCGGCGCTTTGGTGCAATGGATGCGTGATAATCTGGGCATCATTCAAAATTCTGTGGATATCGAAACCCTGGCGGCCAGTGTGGAAGATACGGCCGGCATTTATTTCGTCCCGGCTTTTTCCGGTCTGTTTGCCCCTTATTGGCGCAGCGATGCCAGGGGAGCGATCGTTGGCTTAACCCGCTATGTCAATAAGGGCCATCTGGCGCGAGCCGTATTGGAAGCCAGTGCCTACCAGACGCGCGAAGTGTTGGATGCGATGGAGCAGGATTCAAACGTAAAATTAACCACTCTTAAAGTGGATGGTGGTATGGTACATAATGAACTGTTGATGCAATTCCAGTCGGATATTCTCAACGTCCCGGTTATACGTCCCAAAGTGGCTGAGACGACCGCGCTCGGAGCTGCCTATGCGGCTGGCCTTGCGGTTGGTTTCTGGCAGGATCTGGATGAACTGCGATCGAATTGGATCATGGATAAACGCTGGGATCCAGACATGCCCGAGGAAACGCGCTGCAAGGCTTACGCTGGTTGGAAAAAGGCCGTTACCCGCACCCTGGAATGGGTCGACTGAATGATACAAGAAAAAACCGGTGCCAATTACCATCTGGTCCTGCTCAGGCATGGGCGTTCTTTGGGAAATGAGAACGGCTTCCTTCAAGGCCAGCAGGATGTTCCCCTGACAGATGAAGGCAGGAACCAGGCCCGGTTGTTGGCAGAACGCTGGTTTGAGGATCAGGTGCATTTCGACCTGGTGATCACCAGCCCACTGTCGCGGGCCAAAGAGACTGCCGATATCATCGTTAATCGACTGGGTTGTCCGATCGTGGCGGAGCCACTCCTGATGGAACGCAATGTTGGCAGCCTTGCCGGGGCAAAAGTCGACCGGCATGAACAACTCATTGACCAGGATCTCATCGCCAGTCCTTATCGTTCTTTCAGCGGGGATGGGGAAGGAGACTGGCAGCTTTTCCTTCGTGCTGGTCAGGTGATTAATAACCTCATGCAGCACGACCCGGGCAGCTATTTGCTGGTCGCGCATGGTGGCATTATTAACCAGATGATACATGCCATTCTGGGTATCCCGGTCTCAGCCCGTCACAAGGGTGTTGGTTTCAAGATGGATAATACCGGATACAGTCATTTTGTATATGACATGGATAGCCATCATTGGGACGTCATATCCATTAACAACATTGATCATTTAAGAAGGAAGTCCTCTCAAGCCGATGAGTGACCTGGGGATGGATCGATTAAAGTTCCTGGTCTTCGGCGCGGGCGCGCTCGGCACCCTGGTTGGGGGCAGCCTGGCAAATGCCGGGTATCCGGTCGTATTTCTGGAACGACCCGAGCCGCTTGTTCAACTGAAAAAACGAGGATTGCACCTTCAGATACATAATGATGATATATTCATCCCCCATCCACAGGTAGCTGACACGCTTGCAGACGCGTTTGGGATGATGTCATTTGATGTGGCGATATTTGCTGTGAAAGCATATGACACCCAGGTTGTGATCCGCTCATTTATTCCCTTCCGCGACCGTTTACCGGTTTTCCTCTGTCTTCAGAATGGCGTTGAAAATGAATTGGCGCTTGAACTGGCCCTGGGCAGTGAGAGTGTCATCCCGGGAATGGTGACGCATGAGGTCAAACGCCAGCGTGTGGGTGATATTGTTGTGCAAAACGTGCGTGGAATGGGTATCGGGGCCAGACATCCTCTTTCCGAGCGGTTGTTGCATGCGCTGGAAGAGGTGAACCTTAACCCGCAGAGCTACCAGGATACCAACAGTATGAAGTGGTCCAAGATGATGACCAATTTGATCAATAACGCCACTTCTGCAATATTAAGAATGACACCGGCGGCTATCTTTGAACATCCCGGCCTGGCCAGCCTTGAGTTGGCTCAATTGCGGGAAGCATTGAATATCATGAACGCCATGGGCTACCATGCACTGGATCTGCCTGGACTCCCGATTAATAAGCTGGAAGGGCTGGTGCGATTCCCTGATCGTATTTCAATACCACTCATTAAAAGGATGCTGGGGAACCGGCGCGGGAACAATATGCCGTCATTCTATCTTGATTTGATGAGCGGCAAAAAGGTGAGTGAAGTGGAATATTTGAATGGCGCTGTGGTAAGATATGGCGTTCGACTGGGGATACCCACACCGGTTAACAAAGTGCTTACACAGACACTGATGGCATTGGTTAATGGGGAGTATCGCCCTGAAGTATTCGATCATCATCCGGAACGATTGATCGAACTACTGGGTGGACATGTCGGAGGATACCAACAATGACAAAAGATGATGTCAAACGTTTTCTGGAAAATCTAACCGATGAGCAGGAAGCTGCTGCGCTTTACAGCGCCATGGCTGAAATCGAAAAACAGCCTCAGCTGGCCGAGGTGTACCGGCGCATGTCCGAAGTCGAAGCAGGGCATGCAGAATTCTGGCGGTCGAAAATCGAAGCTGAAACCGGGAATATACCGAAGGTAGCAATCGGCTGGCGCACGCGGGCCTTGATCTGGTTGACCCGCAAGTTTGGTACCGGCGTCGCTCTGCAGACAGCAGTTGCACGCGAGAAGGATGGCTCCGCGGGTTATGCCGGCCAGCCTGAAAAAGAAGCCAGCCTGTTCAGTGTGCAGGAAGATTCGCATAAACGTCTTTTAAATACCGTTGCCAATTTGAATGCTGGCGGTATGCAGGGTGGCCTGCTGGCGCAAATGGAAGGCAAACATCGATCAGGTGGGGGTAATGCGTTAAGGGCTGCTGTCATGGGCGCCAATGATGGGCTGGTCAGCAACCTCAGCCTGGTGATGGGAGTGGCCGGGGCTGCCATGGATGGCAAGGCCATCCTGATCACCGGTCTGGCAGGTTTGCTGGCCGGTGCCATATCGATGGCCCTGGGAGAATGGTTGTCCGTTCAAAGTTCGCGCGAGCTGTACCAACACCAGATCGCAATCGAGGAAAGGGAATTGGCCCTTGCGCCTGAGGAAGAAGCCCAGGAACTGGCGCTGATCTATCAGGCGAAAGGGTTGGATGCAGATCAGGCGGCCAAACTGGCCAACCAGATCGTCTCTGATCCCTCGATTGCCCTGGACACCCTGGCACGGGAAGAGCTGGGCATCGACCCTGAGGAATTGGGAGGATCCGCTTGGGAGGCTGCCATCACTTCTTTCCTGTTGTTTGCCATCGGAGCGATCATTCCGGTTTCTCCGTTTATTTTCACCAGCGGTTTCGAAGCAGTCATCTACAGCCTGGTTCTCAGCGCGCTGGGATTGTTCATCCTGGGGGCGGCCATTACCATACTGACCGGACGCTCAGCATTTGCCTCAGGCTTCCGCCAGGCTTTATTTGGAATGGTGGCTGCTGCCATCACATATGGCATCGGGCACCTGATCGGCGTTTCAATCTCAGGCTAATCAATCAAACAAGGACTCATTATCGCTTCATGACAATACCATCCTGGATAATTGACACAGTTTTTTACCAGATTTTCCCCGACCGATTTGCCAATGGTGATTTATCCAATGACCCCCCTAATGTCTTGGAATGGAACACGCCACCACGCATCCACGGTTTTCACGGCGGGGATCTGCAAGGCATCCTGAAGAACCTGGATTATCTATCGGATCTGGGTATCAATGCCTTGTATCTGAACCCTATATTCCTTTCACCGTCCACCCATCGTTACAACACAGTGGATTACTTCCAAATCGACCCCAGGCTTGGCAGCATGGCTGAATTTTCTCAGTTGGTCAGAGCACTTCATGACCGGGGTATGAAACTGATACTGGATGGGGTTTTCAACCACACCGGGCGCGGTTTCTTTGCTTTCAACGATATTCTGGAAAACCAGGACCATTCCCCTTACAAAGACTGGTATACCATCCATCACTTTCCTGTGGATGCCTTCTCAGCAGGTGATGCCGAAGATTACCTCAGTTGGTGGAAATATAAGAGTCTTCCGAAATTAAATACCAGGAATCCACATGTACGCAGGTACATCTTCAATGTGGCCCGTTTCTGGATCGAACAGGGCGCGGATGGATGGCGGCTGGATGTACCAAATGAAATCGATGATGATACATTCTGGGCGGAATTCCGTCAGGTGGTCCGTCAGGTCAATCAAGATGCCTACCTTTTGGGTGAGATCTGGGAAGCGGATCCGCGTTGGGTGGGGGAAGGTCATTTTGACGGACTGATGAATTATCCATTACGGTCAATCATCCTTGATTTCATCAACCAGAAGATAACGGCGAAAGAGTATACAGATAAACTGGTTTCACTGTTATCCCTGTACCCTCAAGAGAATGGTTTTGCCATGTACAACTTGTTGGGTTCGCATGATGTTGACCGCTTGTGGAACAGCATAGGTGGAGATGTCAACCGTATTAAGCTGGCTTACCTGGCATTATTTACATTGCCGGGCGTCCCGGCAGTATATTATGGTGATGAGATCGGCCTGACAGGCGGTAAAGACCCTGATTGTCGAAAGGCGTTCACCTGGCAACCCGATAGATGGAACAAGGAAGTACATGAGTGGGTGAAAAAAATGATTGCGATACGCAAAACGCAGGAACCTCTCAAACGCGGAGATTTCCAGCGATTGCAGGAAGAGGATCGCTGCCAGGCCTTCATGCGCAGCAGCCAGGACCAACGCATCATTGGAATCATCAATGCCAGCCGGGATTTTCGCGAGCTTCATTTGGATATGGACGGATATGGCATCAACGATGGCACGAACTGGATCGATCTTTTGGGAAATGATACCTGGCGGGTGGAGGGTGGTAAATTGACCGTCCGGTTGCAACCGATCAGCGGTCGTCTTCTGGCGGTTGTTTCTTGAGATATCTCTGCTGCCAGGTATACAGGCGGTTGAGCGCTTCGATCGGCGAAAACTCATTCAGATCAATTTGATCGAGCTCCCTGAGCAGTGGATTGGTTTCCGGGAAGAGTGCCATCTGTTGTTTGGCGGCTGGAGCATCCAGCCGGATGGCTTTACCGGAGCTGGATTCAAGCGCCTTCAGTAATTCGACAGCTCGTTGTATCACCGGTTTTGGCAGCCCTGCCAGCTGGGCAACATGGATGCCATAGGAGCGGTCTGCACCGCCGGGTATGATCTTGTGGAGGAAAACCACAACGCCATCTGCCTCACTGACGGCCACATTGTAATTGCGAATGCCGGGCAGCAATTCTGCCAGCTGGGTCAATTCATGGAAATGGGTGGCAAACAGGGTTCGACTGCGGAGACCGGGGTGGTTATGGAGATATTCGGCCACTGCCCAGGCGATTGACAACCCATCATACGTGCTTGTTCCACGTCCGATTTCATCCAGCACCAGCAGACTGCGTGGGGTGGCATGGTTGAGAATATTGGCGGCCTCGATCATTTCGACCATGAAAGTTGACTGACCGGCATGGATCTCATCCTGTGCGCCGATGCGGGTGAAAATGCGATCCACCAGGCCGATATGGGCGAAGCTGGCAGGCACAAAACTGCCCATTTGGGCCATGAGTGTGATCAAGGCTACCTGACGCAGGAAGGTGGATTTACCACTCATGTTCGGACCCGTGATGATGCGAATCAACTCGCCGGTTTCAAAGACCGTGTCATTCGGAACAAAACGATCATTTTGCAGGGTAAACTCGACCACAGGATGTCTTCCATCTTTGATATCCATCGTGGCATCGTCAACTAACAGGGGGCGGTGATAATCATGCAATACCGCAGCTTCTGCCAGGGCGGCGACAACGTCCAATTCCGCCAGAGCACGTGATGTGGCCAGTTGCCTGGCCGCCTGGCTGGATATCTGGGCGCAAATCTCCCTGAAGATGCGACCCTCGATTTCACGGATTTGTTCCTCGGCATTTAAAACCAGGGTCTCATATTCCTTCATTTCAGGGGTGATGAAGCGTTCGGCATTCACCAGCGTTTGTTTGCGGATATACTCCGAAGGAGCCTGATCCGCATTGCCACGTGATATTTCGATGAAGTACCCAAAAACCTTGTTGTATCCCACCTTCAGGGTTTTAATTCCGGTTCGTTTTTTCTCAACACTTTCAAGGTTGGCGATCCATTCCCGAGCATCGCGGGAGGCGCTGATTACACCATCAAGCTCGGTTGAAAACCCGGTACGAATGACACCAGTGGTCATCAATGTGGCTGGTGGATCGTCGGATATCGCCTTTTCCAGCAATTCTTTTTCCTCTTGACAGTCATCGACCCGCATCAGGATGGCTTGCAGGGCAGTCTCTTTCTCTTTGAACAGGATCTTCAGATCCGGAATGGCTTGCAGGGATGAACGCATGGCCACCAGATCTCGTGGTAATGCGTGACCGGAGAGGACCCGGTTAACCAGTCTTTCCAGATCAGAAAAATCCTTTAATACCCCGCGAAGTTCCGCCCTCAACCAGCCGGAATTGACCAGGTGTTCAACTGCATCAAGTCGATGGTTGATATCATCAATATTTAATAAGGGTTTGGAAACCCATTGCCGCATCAATCGCTTGCCCATGGGGGTGATGGTTTGATCGAGCACACCCAGAAGTGAGCCCTGCACCTCGTTACTTCTCAGTGTTTCAGTCAATTCCAGATTGCTGCGGGTGGCCGCATCCAGCATCATGAATTCATCCAGCTGGTAGGTTTTTAATCCGGTCAGCAGATTGAGTGATGATGGTTGGTGGGATTTCAGGTACTGGATGATAACGCCCGCCGCCTGGATCGCCATTGACAGGCCTTTCAAACCGTAGCCATCCAATGTGGCAACCTGAAACTGGTCCTTCAAGGCATTGGTACAACGCCCAGTTTCGAAATGCCATTCTGGCAGGCGGGTGATATGACCCGAATTGTCATCGGGCAGTTCCAGGTCTTCGGGGCACAGGATCTCAGCCGGTGCAAGTCGCACCAGTTCGGCGCGGATCAGCTGGGAAACCTCAACGCCTTCGAATTGACAGGCACCAAACTCACCGGTGGTGATATCCACGAAAGCCACACCGGCCTGGTTTTCCAGTATTGTGACAGCCGCCAGGTAGTTGTTTTGTTCAGTACGCAACAGGCCGGGCTCAATGACAGTTCCAGGTGTTACAATGCGGGTCACCTGACGTGGAAATAAGCCTTTAACCGGTTGATCTCCCATCTGTTCACAAATGGCCACATGATAACCCTTTTCGATCAGCCGTGACAGGTAATGATCAACTGCATGGTAAGGAATGCCCGCCATCGGTACGCGTTTTCCCTTGGCAACATTACGGGATGTCAGGACGATATCCAGTTCGCGCGAGGCGGTCTCTGCATCTTCATCGAAAGTCTCATAAAAATCCCCAAGTCTGAAGAACAGGATCGAATCAGGGTGCTGCCGCTTGATATCCAGGTACTGCTGGCGGATGGGGGTGATATCTTCAGACATACAATCATTCTAAGGGCAGGGACATATTTCTGCAAGGGATTGAACCAGGAAAGGATTGATATTTCCTGTTGTGAAAAACCGAGCCTTGTAATATAATCGAATCACTATACTCTTAAGAATTGGAGGAAAACATGGCAAGTGTAACGTACGATAGCATTTGGAAGAAATTTGGTGATGTCGTCGCTCTACAGGATTTCAACATCAAGGTAGAGGACAAAGAGTTCCTGGTTCTGGTGGGTCCATCCGGTTGCGGCAAGACCACAGCACTGCGTTGCCTGGCTGGATTGGAAGAACCCACCTCGGGCAGTATCATGATCGAAGATAAAGTGGTTAATGATATCGCACCCAAAGACCGTGACATCGCCATGGTCTTTCAATCCTATGCCCTTTACCCGCATATGACCGTTTTTGACAATATGGCATTTGGATTGAAGTTGCGCCATTTCCCAAAAGACAAGATCAAAACAAGAGTCAATGAAGCCGCCCGTATCATGGGTATTGAAGAACTGTTGAAGCGGAAACCTCGTGAACTATCAGGTGGTCAGCGTCAGCGCGTGGCCGTTGGTCGTGCCATCGTGCGCGAACCCAAGGTTTTCCTCTTTGACGAGCCGTTATCCAACCTGGATGCCAAATTACGTGTGCAGATGCGCACGGAGATCAGCAAGATCCACAACCGGTTGGCAACGACATTCATTTACGTGACCCATGATCAGACCGAAGCCATGACAATGGCGACACGCATCGCGGTCATGAACAAGGGTGTGTTGCTGCAGTTGGATACACCCCAGGAACTGTACGATAATCCCAAGAACCAGTTTGTGGCAGGCTTCATCGGTTCACCGGCCATGAACTTCTTCAATGGTCATATCCGCATGCATGAGAATACGATGTTCTTCAATTCCGGCAAGTTCTGGTTGAAGATACCCCCGAAACGTCGTGAAGCTCTCGCGAATTTGATGAATAAGGAAGCGGTGTTTGGCATTCGACCGGAGAATATCTATAATCCACAATTTGCACCGCAAAATGTGTTGACTGAGACAGTGGAAGCCAAGGTTGAAGTGACCGAGTTGATGGGCAATGAGATATTCCTGTACATGAAGACCGATGGTACAAATTTCGTCGCCCGTGTCGATCCACGCACGCATTTCGAGATCGGTGACACAGCCAAGGTGGCTTTCAATATGGATCTGTTCCATATCTTCGCACCTTCACTGGATCCTGACAACCCGGTGGCAATATTCTAAACAAGCAATACAAAAAGCCAGGCTGAAGCCTGGCTTTATTTTTAAAGTAATCCTTTATTGCTTTGAGTTGCGGATTCCCAACCACCCGAGGATGCCACCGCCAATCAGGCTGAACAAGCCAACGACGATAAAGCAATCCTGCCAGAAGGGCAATGGGAACAGACGGATCAGGCTGTCAGAGTATCGGAACACCCATGTACCGCTTTCGAAGAATAGTGTATGGAAGCGGGTGAACAGCGAGTTGAAATTCAACAGCAGATAGATCAGGAAGAAAGCGATGATTGCCAGTGTGAGGAAACCACCGCGCGAAACAGAACGCCAGTAAATTCCTTTCCAACCGGCCTTAAACGCCCAGACGGCTGTTGCGAACAATATAACCAACCCGATCAGCCAACACCGGATGGCACCCTGAACCACGGCTTTGACATCCACCATATGGCTTAGTTCTCTTTCATTATAAAGAGGTTCACCATCAGGTAAAACCTGTTCTTCCAGGTAATCGATATTTCTGGTGTTCACCAGATAGTTGACTGAAACCCGTGAGTACTCCAATCTCTCATTCAGTGTGAAACCCAGGGGATCGGCCGGGAATCCAGGCCGACGGTATTCCAGGTTGAGGAAAACCGGGTTCAACAAAAAGAAGATTGCGGTGACCAGTATTACGGGGGGGATTATCACTGTAATCACCCAGCCGACGACATGATGCAATATACGCGTTGACGGTTTCACTGCAGCAACTCCTTATCTCCAAAAAACAGGAAATCCAGCACCAGGTCATTGGTGAGCCATTCGATCTGGGCGCGGTCATCCGTAAAAACCAGCGTGGTTTCAGGTCGGGGTTGAAGATTGGTAATGGTCAATTGCATCGACTCCAGCAGCAGGGGATGCACCGTGGTTAGGGAGCTCAAAAATTCATAATTCACCATGAAATTCATCGTCGTAGTAGGCTGCCGGGTGGCAAAAAGTATGGTGTTGAAAGAGCCGGGGATATCCATGGCATGGATTGTCGGGAAAACAGCCAGCAGTGTGGTTCCCAATGCATCCACCACCCGGCGGTCACCGGGGGCGCGGCCAACATTAATCGCCAGCACACCCTGTGGTGTCAGGTGATCATAGATGGATTCGAAAAATTCACGTGTGGTCAGGTGCCAGGGAATATATGGCGGGCGGTATGCGTCAACGCTGATGATGTCATACAGCTGCCGGCTGGCAGCCAGACCAACCCGCGCATCCTGGATGTGAATGTTCAGATTGCTTTGATTCATGTCGAAATAAGTCTGCGCCACCTCAACAATCTCCGGATCGATTTCATATCCATCGATTGGAATGCTGCCATATACCAGGCTTGCACCCCTGGCTGTCGTCCCACCAGCCAGACCCAGGATGGCAATTCGCTTTACCTGGTCAGGGGAAAATGGTGGCTCGTTGAAATATGGGGCGACTAACGCTTGTTCCCATGGACCAAAAAAATTCACGGTTGTTGGATGGTAGATTGAGTGGACGCCCTGACCTTCGTTTAAACGCAGATAAAGAGTTCCGTCCAGCTCAAGCACCTGGATGTAATTGTATGCGGATTCGGTTTCGAAGATCATACCGCTGGTCGACCGGTCAGTCCCGCGCAGGGCGTAGATGGCGACCAGTGCCAGCAGCACCGGCATCCACAGGTAGGCCAGCAGCCTGCGCCGGCCGCCGGACCGGTACAGCCCGATGAAAGCAACCGCCAGCAGCAGCCCGCTGATGACCAGGAAGGTGCGGAAGGTGCCGATAAGCGGGATCAGCACCAGCACAGGCAGGAATGTCCCGATGAAGGAACCCAGGGTGGAGACCGCGTAGATGCGCCCTGAGACGCTGCCGGCATTGCGCGCGTCATGAATGGCCAACCGGATGGCAAAGGGTGAAGCCGTACCAAGCAGGGTGACCGGGATGATGAATAAGATCACCACAGCAACGAATGAACCGAAGAGGATGCCCATCTGTAATGCATCGAAGGCATTGGCCGACATCCTTAATACCGGCCGGGAGATTAGCGGGACGATCCCGATCGCCAATCCAGCCCAGGCCAGGATACTGTAAAAGGTGATTTCATATGGGGAACGGTCTGCCCATTTACCGCCGATGAAATATCCCAGGGTCAGGTACAGCAGGATCAGGCCGATGATGGCTGCCCACACCAGGTTGGAGGAGCCGAAGACACTGCCCAGCAGGCGCGAGGCTGTCATCTCGATCGCCAGACCGGCCAGACCGGAGATGAAAACGGCGATGTAGAGGTATGTATTCTTGTTCATGGATGGGTTCCATTGTAAAGCATTCCAGCGCATCTGGCTATTCCTGCTTTCATATGAGGTGGCAGCATCATGTTACTTGGTATAATCTCCCAATCTTTGACAACAGGAGCCTTCATGCCTCACCTTACCGGCGCGCAGATACGACAATCCTTCATCGATTTTTTCATCAGCAAGGGGCATACACCCGTGCCATCCTCCTCACTTGTTCCGGGTGGGGATGCCACCCTTTTGTTCACCAATGCCGGCATGGTCCAGTTCAAGGATGTCTTTCTGGGTACCGATCAGCGCCCATATACGCGCGCGGTTGATTCACAGAAATGCATGCGCGTGGCCGGCAAGCACAACGACCTGGATGAGGTTGGGCGGGATGACAGTCATCACACTTTCTTTGAGATGCTGGGGAACTGGTCGTTCAGCGATTATTACAAGAAGGAGGCCATTGCCTGGGCCTGGGAACTGCTGACAGTTGAGTGGGGATTGCCAAAGGAGAAGCTGTACGCGACAGTATTCCGCGATGATCAGAGTGGACTTCCGGCTGATCAGGACGCAGCCGATATCTGGCTGGCACAGCCCGGTTTTGACCCCTCGCACCTGAGTTGGCTGCCGGATAACATCTGGGAGATGGCTGAGACCGGCCCGACTGGACCATGCAGCGAGATTCACTATGATATGGGTGAGACCTGCTGCAGCCTGAAGGAAAAAGCGGGGCATCATTGTGAGGTGGGTGGTGACTGCGGGCGTTATGTGGAATTATGGAACAACGTCTTCATGCAGTACAACCGGCTGGGACCGGATGAACTGGTGCCGCTGCCGGCCACGCATGTGGATACCGGAATGGGACTCGACCGGGTAACTGCTGTCATTCAGGGTGTCAACTCCAATTACCGCACCGATCTCTTCTGGCCGTTGATCGAGGAAACCCAGCGCCTGTCTGGTCAAAACGACAGCGAGCGCGAAGCCAATTTCACGCCCTACCGGGTGATCGCTGACCACGCGCGTGCGGCTGCTTTTTTGATCGCAGATGGGGTCGTGCCGGGCAACACCGGTCGCAATTACATCACGCGTATGATCATCCGCCGCGCAGCACGCTTCGGCAGTAAGATCGACTTGAACGAACCCTTTTTAGCGAAGGTCGCCAAAGTGGTCATCGATAATTATGGCGCTCATTTCACCGAGTTGAAAAAGAACGAGAAGACCATCCTCGACAACATCACCCGCGAAGAGAAACGTTTCGCCCGCACGGTCGAAGCCGGCATTGTCCAGCTGGAAGATATGCTTTCTGAATTGAAGAAATCCGGCGGCAAGCTGCTGGATGGCGGCAGGACCTTCGACCTGTATGCCACCCTGGGGCTGCCGCTCGAGATCACGCGCGACATCGCCCGCGAACAGGGATTGGATGTGGATGAGAATGGATTCAAGGCAGCCATGGAGGAACACCGCTTGAGCTCCGGTGCCGGCAAGGCCATGGGTGTCATGGGGGGCTCGGATGTGGCTGTGTTCAGTGAAGTGCTGACACATTTACAGAAAGCTAAAAAACTCGGTGCAGGCGGGGTGAAGTACGATCCCTACGGCAACCTGGAAATCAAGACGGAGCTGCTGGCTATTATTCGCGATGGCGAAGCGCTGGATCAGGCTGAGAGCGGCGATACGGTCGAGATCATCCTGCCAGAGACGCATTTTTATATCGAATCCGGGGGCCAGGTATCCGATTCCGGCCTGTTGAGCTCAGAGAAGGGCGACTGGCAGGTGCGGGTGGATGGCGTGCGCCAGCCGGCGGCCGGCGTCATCACGCACTTTGGCGAGGTGCTGCAGGGCAGCCCGCAGGTGGGGGATGTCGTGGTGGCACAGGTGGATGGTGCGCGGCGCGCAGATATCCAGC
>JAFGXF010000027.1 GCA_016936755.1 Anaerolineaceae bacterium
ATTGTTCGGGCGGTATCATAAAGGTACGGACTTTCACTTAATCCTGCGGTCCACCCGTTGATGCCAATGATGAAGTCCGTGTCTACGGAGTCAAAACTGGGTGTCGGACCTTCGATGATGGTGATTTTGTTGTTCATGAATGATTACCTCAAAAGCATCATACCACATTAAACAAGGCGAAAAAAGATGATTTTCGTATTTACGATATATTTTACCATCGACGATTACGGCACGGAAGATGCCAACAAGGGATCGTCTGATGGGCCATGGAGGTTGTGTTTGAATGACCTCATTAAGGCACAAAAACCGCCTGGAATTTCCAGGCGGTTATACAAAACTTGGGTTGGTTTTATTTCTGTTTGATCTTGATCGTGTGCGGTTTTGCCTCTTCCGCTTTGGGGACGACGAGAATCAGCACACCGTTTTCAAGGTCGGCTTCAACTTTATCAGCGTTGAGCGGTGTCGGCAGGGTCAATACTCGATGGAACCTCCCACTTGGACGTTCGGTCAGCAGGTAGGTCTCACCTTCTTCACGGTCTGCTTTCAACTCGCCCGCGATGGTCACGATTTCATTGACAATCTGGATGTCCAGATCCTCAGGATTGACACCGGGCAGCAAAGCTTTGATGGTAAAAGATTCGGTCTCGGCTTTAACATCAATTGGGAAGGTAATTTCAACAGTGTAATCTTCATCCCAATCACGCATCATGTCCTCGATCATGCGCCGTCGTGAAGGTCTTCGAACAGGATTAACATACAGGGTCATTCGTTCCTCCATTGGTTATGTACTGGTTATTATTCTTTCATTGTTATCATATTGAATGATTATTAACGGTGTATCGGAAGAAAATTTGAGAAATATAAGAATCTTGAAAAATATAATATTCAGGATACTTCTGTTACAATGAGTTGAATCATTCTGGTGAACCATGCCATCAAAGAAAATCTTACTTCTGGCCATCATATTAACAGCGCTTATTGCAGTTGGGGTTTTTATGCTATCCCCTGCCTTATTTTCGAGAAGCAACCGGACCCGGATGGTGATTCAATTCATCAGGGATCCAATGTCTCATGCGGATTGGGTGGTTCCTGCTTTATCACGCTGTGGCGATGCGCCGTTTATGATGCCTTCATCCGGGATGATTGGTTTTATCTGGGATGATTCCTTCCGCCCATGGCATCGTCACCAGGGGATGGATATCTTTGCAGGAACGGGTGTGGGGAAAATGCCGGTTTACGCTGCCTATGGTGGGTATCTCACACGACTGGAAGATTGGAAGTCCTCAATTATTATCCGAGTTCCATCTGACCCCTTGCAGGCAGACCGACAGATTTGGACTTATTACACCCACATGGCCGATCCCTCTGGAGCATCGTTGATCTCGGTTGAATTCCCGCCAGGTACATCAGAGATATACATACCCGCCGGAACATTTTTAGGTTACCAGGGGAGTTATTCTGGCACACCTGGCAACCCGACGGGTGTGCATTTGCATTTCTCAATCGTTAAGGATAATGGTCAGGGTTGGTTTCTAAATGAATTGGAAATTCAAAACACCCTGGACCCATCGCCATACTTTGGAATGCCATTAAATGCCAACCAAAACACAGATGAACTGCCGCTTTGCCCGTCATCGGATCTAAATTTAGACTAGGGCAGCGATTTTGGTCGTATAATCAGGGTTCAGACTGTGGCATAGCGAAAACGACATTAACAAAAAATTGGAGTATTGATGGAGGAAATTGCAGCAAATATTTTTATTGAAAAGAAGTATGACGGGGTGGTGCTTGGACTCATCAATCTACGTGATGGGATAGTGCTGATTGATGCGCCTTATCGGTCAAAAGATATTCATTCCTGGCGAAGAACAATCCGTGCGTTTGGGGAAAAAAGAAACACCTCACTTGTGATGCTGGACACCCATATTGATCGAACCCTGGGTGTTCGGGATATGGAAGTGAACATGATTGCCCATCGGAATGCATTTGATATTCTTTCCAATCAATCGTTGGTGATTAAACAGCGAGATATTGCTGCCGGCGCTGCCCTGGATTCCTACGAGATGCCTGTCAACTTTCGCTGGGCTTTACCGGATATCAGTTTTACAGATGAATTATCCATCCATTGGGATCATGCACCGATCATTATCTCACACCGCCCAGGTGCGCACCTGGCAGGAAGTTGGGTGAGGTATGAATCAGAAAAATTGATCTTTGTTGGTGATAGCGTTGTTGTCCAGCAGGTGCCGTATCTTGCCTGGTCTGACCTGCCTGTTTGGTTATCGGAATTGGCCTTGTTGGGCTCTGATGCTTTTAGAGACTATACCATCATCAGCGGCAGGGATGGCGTCGTTGCGCCAGAATCGATAGAGCGGATGCAAGCGTTTCTCTCAAGTGTGAAGAAAAGCATTGATGATTGGGCTTTATCGGGAATACCGGTTGAGGAGATCATTTCCAGCCTACCTGAAAGGCTTGCACAAGCGCAATTCAGCCAGGCCATCGG
>JAFGXF010000028.1 GCA_016936755.1 Anaerolineaceae bacterium
CAGATCAAACCCATTCTGACCATCCGAGATGGCAAAGTGGATACATACGAACGGGTGCGCACTAAAAACGCTGCCCTGGCACGTATCAAGGAGCTGGTGAAAGCCGGTTGTCCGAAAAAACAGGAAGCCTGGCTGTCGATCTCTCACTGTTCAGCTCGGAAAATCGCGGAGGAAATGGCGGTTGAATTCAAATCCAAACTGGGTTTTAAGTATGTGCCGATCTATGAAATCCCACCGGCTATTGCTGTGAATGCCGGACCGAATCTGATCAGCGTCAGTTTTTTCAAGATTGAGTGAATCCACCCCGGGTTGAGAAATGCTTTGCAAACCTCCGATCAAGTGATGGAGAACAAATAAACTGGCATAAGCAGGTCCGATGATGGCTGATTATTTACTGGATTTTTCAATAACAGGACAGATAACATCATCATCATGGAAGAAAGGCACTCCCTTTTATGTATCCGGATGGACTAACATGGCACCCATACGCTATAATTATGCCAATATTTTTTATTCTTGAGGGCAGTAAATGATCAATATCATTGCCGATACCACTTGTGGAATTCCCAAGGTATTAAGGGATAAACTGGGTATTCCATTTGTATATCAGATCATTCTGATCATGGGGCAGACTTTCCATGATGACCATGAGATCGATACGGAAACATTCATCAAAAAATTAAAGGTGTCGGCAGAATTACCCAAAACCGCCGCTCCACCGCCCGAGGAATACATCCCACTCTATCGAAAATTGGCCAAGCCAGGCGACACCGCCATCGTCATCACCCCTTCGAAGGATATGAGCGGCACCTATCGGTCTGCCTGGGTAGCCAAGCAGGAATTCCCTGAAGCCGACATACGCGTGGTGGATTCGCGCACGATCGCCGGCGGATTGGGGAGCATCGTCCTTCAGGCGCTATACTGGGTTAAAGAAGGCTGGAATGCCGACCAGATCGTGGATGGTATCAGTTCAATGAGTGGTCGCGAACGGTCTTTCTTCCTGGTGGATACGCTGGAATATCTGCAAAAAGGCGGCCGCATCGGTGGTGCAGCAGCATTGTTCGGCACTGTGCTGCAGATCAAACCCATCCTGACCATTCTGGATGGCAAGGTGGCTGCTTATGAGAAAGTTCGCACCAAGAGCGCTGCCCTGGCACGGCTGAAAGAACTGGTCAACAGCGGCTGCCCACCCAAACAGGAAGCCTGGTTATCGATCTCCCACTGTTCCGCGCTGAATGTTGCCAATGACCTGGCTGCTGAATTCAAATCCAAACTGGGTTTTAAGTACATACCCATCTATGAGGTCCCGCCAGCCATCGTCGTGCATGGTGGCCCGAACATCGTGAATGTCAGCTTCTTTGTGGATGAATAGAACTGCCTGAAATAGCAAAAATATATACCGATACCGGATGCAATTGTGCACCCGGTTTTTTATTGAAGCCCGGGCATTGATATCAACATAAGAGACTGATTTTCCAGTTATACTTGGGATACTCAGAAAGGAGCCGCGCATGGAATACACTACTTTGGGCAGAACCGGTTTGGGAGTCAGCCGTTTGTGCCTGGGAACGATGAATTTTGGTCCCGAGACATCTGAAGCAGACAGTTTCAAGATCATGGATCAGGCCCTGGGGCTGGGTATTAATTTCTTCGACACAGCCAATGTGTATGGCTGGAAGCTGGGTGAAGGCGTCACCGAGCAGATCCTCGGCCGTTGGTTCGCCCAGGGCGGCGGACGCCGCGAGCAGGTGGTTTTAGCCACCAAGGTTTTTGGCAAGATGGGTAAACGCCCTACTGAGCGTGGCCTGTCGGCCTTCCACATCCGACGCGCCTGCGAAGACAGCCTGAAACGGCTTCAAACCGACCACATTGACCTGTATCAGATGCACCATGTCGACCGGGCAGCACCCTGGGAGGAGATATGGCAGGCGATGGAAACCCTGGTCGCACAGGGCAAGGTGTTGTATGTGGGCAGCAGCAATTTTGCCGGCTGGCAGTTGGCCACGGCGCAGGCAGCAGCTTCGAGCCGTCATTTTATGGGGCTGGTGTCTGAACAGAGTCTGTACAACCTGCGAGCACGCACGATCGAGCTGGAAGTGATCCCGGCATGTCGTGCCTATGGTTTGGGCCTGATCCCCTGGAGTCCACTGGCTGGTGGCATGCTGGGTGGCATGGGTGCCAAAATCCAGGCTGGCCGGCGTATGAGAGAAGATACCCTGCGGGATTATCAGCAGTCCAAAAAACAGATCGATGCCTGGGAAGCGCTTTGTAAAAAGCTTGGTGAGCAGCCTGCCGATGTCGCACTGGCCTGGTTGCTTTCGAATCCGGCCGTCACTGCGCCCATCATCGGTCCACGTACGATGGATCAATTGACCGGCAGCTTGAAAGCGCTCAAGATCCGCCTGAAAACCGATACGTTGAAACAACTCGACCAGTTGTTCCCCGGTCCGGGGGGTGAAGCCCCAGAAGCCTACGCCTGGTAAACCATGCACATCCCGCCTGAGCGGATCAAAAAACTGATCAGCAGCACAGCTGTTGTCATCATCATCCTCTTCGGGTTGGGATTGATGACCTCAGGCGGCAGTGTGATCTACATGGTGCGCCTGGTGGTCTGGGGAAGAACGGATACCGGTGATGCGGCTCGATTCGCTGTCCGCAGCATATTGAACCGCGCCCCCGTATCCACATTTCGATCCAGTGATACGCCAGTCACATTTGAGCCCATCAGCCACACCTGGCAGGGAGAATCATACAGCAGCATGCTGGACGAACTGATGACCTCCAGCAATACCACAGCCCTGATCATCCTCCAGGATGGCACGCTGCAGCACGAACACTACTACAACGGCGCCAGCCAAAGCACCCTCATCCCAGCCTTCTCGGTGGTTCAATCGTTCAACTCAGCCTTGATCGGTATCGCCATCGCGGAGGGCTTCATCGAAAGTGTGGATGATCCGATCGTCGAATACCTGCCTGAATTGGATGGTCGTGGACTCGAAGGGGTGACCATCCGCCACCTGTTGAATATGTCCACCGGCATCCGTTACTTTAATGAAGAAGCCATCTCACCCTTTATCTGGATGAGCGACGATGCGCGCACCTATTACATGCCAGACCTGCGTGAGCTGGCGTTGAAGGTGGTGCCCAGTGCGGAGCAGCCCGGCGAGAAATTCCATTACAACAACTATCATTCGCTTCTCGAGGGCATGATCCTGGAACGCACCACCGGGGTGACCGTTTCCTATTACCTGCAGGAAAAACTGTGGAAACCACTCGGTATGCAGTATCCTGCCACCTGGTCAGTGGACTCCAAGTTGAATGCATTCGAGAAAATGACCAGCGGTCTCAACGCGCGTTCGATCGATTTTGCCCGTTTCGGACAACTGATGCTCGAAAACGGAGACTGGCAGGGACGCCAGCTCATCCCAGAAAGCTGGGTCAGGGAATCCACCCGGCCGGATGCAAAGGATGAGCGCGCGTGGATGGATTTCACCGATTTTAAAGAAGCCGGCGGTTATTACAAGTACCACTGGTGGGGTATCCGCCGTCCCGACGGGCACTATGTATTCTTTGCAAAAGGCTCTCACGGGCAGTATATCTATATATGCCCCAAATACCGCATCGTGATCGTGCGCAACGGCAACAGCGAAGGGCAGGTCGATGACTGGTTGGGTGTCTTCCAGCAGATCGAAGACCAGTTGGTGGCGAATCTCGATTGAACCGTAATTCATCCATCCCGATCCTGTTTGAGGATGAAGCCATCCTGGTGATCGATAAACCGGCCGGTGTGCTCTCCCTG
>JAFGXF010000001.1 GCA_016936755.1 Anaerolineaceae bacterium
GCTAGACGTTCAGACCTTGTGAATTTGGTCATAAAAACTGCACCTCCATTCGTTGGATTGTGTCCAACTTATGGGGTGCAGTTCATTACTGGAAGACGCTTCTTTGTTTAAAAAATTTCGGAATTTATCGCGGACCGGCAAGCACCGGCCTGAATTTACGCTAACGGCGCACAGACGTGTACCCGTATATACGATGCGGTCTGCGTGTTGGCTGTGAAAGTGTCGATTTAACGCTCCGGTTCAGCGGTGGCGTGCCAGCGACATCAGCTGGAGCCAGTTGTTATACAGCGCACCGGGGGTATTGTTTTTTCATAAACGTTACAAACCAGCCCGTTCCAGCCAATACAGCACTAAAGAAATGAGCGTTGCGGCGGGGATGACAACAAACCAATCGTTCACCTTCAACAGGCGCGGCAGGGTGACATCACCGAAATCCCCTTTCGTGAGGATGCCATTACGCAGTTTCGGGTAAATCGCCGCAAACAAACCCGCGCCAATCCAGATGCCGATGACCCCGCCAACCAACGCATCAAGGAAACCATTGCCGATGGCGCCAGCGATCGTACCCGGGCAGTACCCAAGCACAGCGAAACCGACACCGAAGATCAACCCGCCGATCACATTCATGCCCACTGAGCCGGATTTCGGCTGTAATTCCACCCAGCCGAGGCTCTTCATAAGGTAGATTCCCAGCATACCGGTGACGACTGCACTGAGCATGATCTTGAGAACGGTGAAATCGGTCAGCAGCAGCTGCCCGAGTATCACATCATACTTGGTAACCCCGCCTTTCTGCAGCAGAAAACCGAAAACAATGCCGAAGGCAAGACCCCAAGCCAACGGTGAGAGGTTATTCTTTTTTACAATGGTCTTTTTCCTGCTCATCTCATCCTCCCTTATCCCATCACTCTGAAAATGAGCAGCGCCATCAGGATACCGCCGATGAAGAAGAAGATCGCGGAAATCCAGCTGGAGACAGCCAGTTGCAGCGTACCGCTGATGCCGTGACCGCTAGTACAGCCATCCGCCCAACGTGCGCCAAAGCCCATAAAGATGCCGCCAACAATCGCGAATATCAGGCGCATTATTGGGGTGTCGCCAAAAGTGGATTGCCACAACGCCGGCACCCATTTAAGACCAAAATCACCCGAGAGCAGCGCCGAGATCAGCGAGCCGATGGTGATGCCCAATACCAACATCCACTGCCAGTCGATCTTCAGGCCGATTTTCTGGTAATACGGTTTCTGTTCCACCTTTTTACCACGGAACAGCCTTTCTATCATCCCGCTCGTGCTGGCAAACGAAGTGGAGCAGCTGAGTGGTTTCTTGAGGATGAGAAAGCTCAACCAACTCAGCACACCAATCGCGATACCCACCGCGTACGGTGACCAGCTTACTTCAGTCAGGTAATTCATTGATCATCACTCCTTTCAATTTTCCGAATCCCAGTGCTTTTTCAACTGGTCGATCTCGACAAAGAAGCGTGAACCATGCGGGTTCGCACACACCTGGCACTCCCTGGTATAGCCAGCCGCGCTGTATCCCGTCATTCCACCCGCCAGATTGTAAAGATCTGTAAATCCGTGTGCTGCCAGGATACTGGTGCCAAGGCTCGAGCGGTTACCTGAACTGCATACCAGGACGGTTTTCTTATCTTTATCCAGCTCAACATGCCGGGTGCGCAGGTCAGCCACAGGAATGTTGATAGCGCCTTTGATATGATTATCGGCATATTCCGCGGGGGCGCGAACGTCTACCAGTCTAAAATCCTCACTGCCGCTAGCCAAATCGTGCAAATCCTGCGCCGAGATCTGGTGGATGCTGTTGGTATCCATCCCTGCAACGATCCAGGCGGTGATCCCGCCATCCAGGTACCCAACGATGCGGTCCATACCCACGCGGCGCGCCCAGGTGTTGCTCTCAACCCCTTTCGCATAATCGTCCGCCACCAACAGAATATCCTTGTCCGTGGGTAACACCCAGCCGGCGAAAGTCGGGAAGTTGCCATTAAGATCCAGGTGCCAAGAACCATGGATGTGCTGGCTGCCGAATGAGAGGTAGTTGCGCGAATCCAGTACGATCACGTCCGGGTCCTGCATGCGCGCCTTGAACTGCTTCACACCCAATTCCACCATCGTGGGCAGTTCAGCAATCCGCACCGGGCCATTGCGGTTAATGTCACTGCAACGGCTAAAGTGGTCCGGCGCAGGCGGCATATCCTCAGTAAGCGACTTGATGAAGGCATCCTTATCCTGGATCTGCAGGACCGGGTTGAATTTTCTCTCATACCCGATAGTCGTCTGGTACTTTGCGCCCATCGCGCGCCCGCACAATGATCCCGCTCCATGTGCCGGGTACACCTCACAGTAATCAGGAAGTTTTAAAAGCTTGTCGTGCAGGCTGTGATACAGTTTCCCTGCCAGTTTCACGGCAATATCTGGGAAGAGATCCGGGCGACCCACATCACCCACAAATAGCGTATCACCCGTGAATACCCCGATGGGGCTGTCACCGCGCGCTTTATCCGTGACGACATAACAAAGATGCTCGGGGGTGTGGCCCGGGGTTTCGAGAACGCTCAACAGCATGTTCTCGATCTCGATCGTGTCAGTTTCAGAAAGCGCGACATGATCAAAAGTGCACTCGGCTGACTTTGCCACGTAAATTTTCGCGCCAGTTGCCTTGGCAAGGTCCATATGCCCGGAGATGAAATCGGCGTGTAAATGAGTTTGCAGGATGTGGGTAATCTCCACCCCTTGTGCGCGCGCCTCGTGGATGTAAATTTCAATATCGCGCTGTGGGTCAATCACGGCACATGTTTTTTGACCCGCGAGTATGTACGAACTGTGAGCGATCTTCTTGACAAAAAAATGTTTGAGCAGCACGAGGGTTCTCCTTTCGGTTCTGGGTTTATAAATAGAAAAAGTAAAACACAGGCACGACAACTACAAGAAACAGCAAGGTCATTCCGCTGCCGGCCTTAAAATAGTCTGCATTTCGATATCCACCGGAGGACATCAGGAATGCATTGACCTGGTGGGTGGGCAAAATAAAGGAATTTGCTGAACATACCGCTGCCATCAAGGCCAGGGGGCGGGGATCAAGTCCGCCTATTTGAGCCATGCTCATGACCAGTGGAGCCAACACCACAATCGCACCCACATTGGACATAAACAGCGAAAACAGGGTGGATAAAACCGCAACGGTTAAAAGGATAAGTGCCGGATGTCCCTCCTGAACCAGCGACATCACTTTCTCTGCGAGAAAAGCGGCGGTTCCGGATTTCTGCATGGCGATCCCCAGCGGTATAAGCCCGGCAAGAAGAAAAACGACCTTCCACTCGATGGCCTGGTAAGCCTCCTGGATTGTTAGAACCCGGGTTAGTACCATGGCGATAGCGCCGGTAAAAAATGCCAGCGAGATGGGAGCGCCTGTCATTGCTAATCCAATGGCGCCCAGGAAACAAAGTGTGGCCGGCCTGAGTTTTGTGGGGTTTTGCTTCTTTTCGACCGTGAACGGCGTTGCTACCACAAAACCTGTGTTTGTTTTCAGATCGCTTATATTCGCCCACAAACCATAGACGATGATTGTATCGCTGGGAAGTATTTGATGGTCTGAAAAATCACCCCGTATTTCTTCTCCCTTGCTGAACATCATCACCGGCTCCACGGCATACCGCTTGCGAAGTGAAAATTGGCGAATCGTCTGACCTATCATTTCCGAACTGGGGGGGATAATGACTTCAGCAAAACCAGCACGCTCTGGATCGTTGAGATTGGAAAATCGATAAGCCTTTTCTTGATGTATCAGGTTGTAGGTGGAAGCGAATTCTTTTACATTTTCTTCGTTCCCCAAAAGCGCCATCTCCTGCCCAGCCTCGAACTTCGTTTCTCGCCAGGGTGCATATTCCGCCTCCCTGCCTTGTGAGATACCGAGAATATTTAAATTGAATTTTCCCCATACACCCGACTGTTCGGTCGTTTTGCCTGCCAATGCGCTTTCTGGGGGAATAACATAGTGCCAGATATGGTGCGGTAAATGCAGCGTTTCAATGAGTTTATCCTGCTCCGAAACCGATTCGCCAGGAGATTCTGAATGAGGGAGAATGAAGTTGCCAAATATGAAAAAGAAGACAATTCCAGAAATAAGCAACAGAATACCCACCGGAGTTACGCTGAATAATCCATAAGGTGCAAGGTCAGCACTGCGAAGCAGGTCATTAATTAGAATCAGTGGGCCTGAGCCTACCATGCTCAATGTGCCGCCTACTATGGCCGCAAATCCTATCGGCATGATCAAAGCCGCTGCCGGGATTTTTTCCCGACGCGAGATATTGAGAATGCCCGGCAAAAAAAGCGCCGCCGCACCGATATTCTGAATGAAACCTGATAACGTTCCCACGGAC
>JAFGXF010000029.1 GCA_016936755.1 Anaerolineaceae bacterium
ATCCCCGGGCTGTCTGGTGCATGGGCTGTACATCGATGCAAGGGTTTCGATGCTTCCACTCACCAGGTCAACTTTCGCGAAACCTGTGGATGGGTTGTTGCGATACAGGTTGCCTGCGGCATCCAGCGCGATATCCACCAACTCACCTTCCGGCCCACTGGCATCCACCAGCATCTGGTTGCCGCTGGGATCAACCCGAACCAGATCACCGGTCAGGCTGTCCACCACAATGATCGTCCCATCACCGCTCACGACCAGGTCGGTGAGCATGCCAAAACCAGTGGCCACTTCGACCGCTGCAGCGCCTGGTGATTGTCGAATGACCGACTGACGATCGTCGGTGGTCCCATATATCTCGCCGTTAACCGAACAATAAAGCGGGACCCCAAATACACTCAGGGACCATGGATCGTGGGTTCCATCGGGCTTGATACGCCATAATTCACTGCCAACCTTCATCAGGATGGCATCACCCGGACCATTGAAGATCCTGCCGGTATCCAGACCGATCGTCGACAGGATGGCTGTTATCTCACCGGATCCGGGATCCAACAGTGAAACAGCAGCTGACATTCCCTGTTGCTGCAAATAGATCCGGCCGGTCTGGCTGCGGGCGATGGCGGTGACCTCTGCAGCTGCAGGTCTGGTCAACAACACTCCCAGGTAGCCCTCCGGCAATGAAAAAACAGCTGCCATCTCAGCCGGCGTGACGGGTGAGGATGGAATGAAGATCTCATTATCCATGGGTTCCATGGTTTCGGTTGCATCAGGGGTGGGCAGTGCGATGGTCGTGACAGGCTGCCGTGTCATCATCATTGTTGGCGTAGCCTGCCCACAGGAAACCAGCAGGCTGCTGATGATCACGATGAAGATATTCTTGATTGATAAGTGTTCCATTGCCATGAGTATTATACGCAATAACCGTAAACAAACACCTATCCCATTGATATTAAATGAACATTATTCGTCCACTGGATATGTATAACAAAATGGTATATTATACATAACGCATGCGATGATTCATTATGCCAATTATGGAAATTCAACTGATTTCATAGTACAATTAAATTTGTATTGTTCAGACAATCTATAACAATAACCTCACACGCCGGAGGTTGCTATGAAAATGGCAAGCTGTCTTCTTACCATCATAATACTGGGGGGGTTATTACCCGCGATATGTTCGGGGTGTGAAGAAATCAATCCGATTCGAATCGGTTTTACCGCAGAACTGACCGGCAAAGAGAATGAGCTGGCAATCAGCCTGCGCAACGGCGTTCAGCTGGCGGTGGAAGATATCAATAAAAATGGGGGAATTGCTGGAAGGAATATCGAATTGCTGATCGAAGATGACAAGGGCATCCCGCAAGGTGCCCGTGAAGCGGAAAACAAGCTGATCGATTCCGGTGTGATTGCAATTGTAGGACATTTGACCAGCGGGCAAACCACCGAAGGGTATCCAGTGGCTGAAACCCGGGGGATCGTATTGATCAGTGCAACTGCCTCGACCACTCAGCTGACAGGTAAAAAGGATCTGTTTTTCTGCACGACACCCTCCACAAAATTCCTGGGTGGTGAATTCGCCAACTATATTTACCATGACCGGGGTATATCTGATCTGGCGATCATCTACGATGAGGATAATGCCGCATATTCGTATTCCCTGGCAGAGGCTTTCACAGATCGTTTAATCCAGGAAGGGGGTAAGGTAACGACATCAGTCCCATTTCCCGGTAAAACCATAACGGACTTTATACCATTTGTGTATGCATTGCGGTTATCCAACCCTGAAGCCGTCCTGATCATTGCATCCCCGCTCTATGCCGGGATCATCGCCCAGCAAATCCGCCTTCAAAATTGGACCCTCCCCTTGTTTGCTGCACCCTGGGCACGCGGTGATGAATTGCTAAGGAATGGCGGCAGTGCCATTGAAGGGCTTGAATTGATCATCGCATTTGATTCAGATACACCGCCAGCAGCACAGGAAGCCTTTATCGCCCAGTATCAGGACCATTTTGCTCAAGATCCCGCCTTCACAGCAACCTATGGTTATGAAGTGATCCAGATCCTGGCAACCGCACTGGCACATACAAACGGCAATGCAGCCGGACTGGCGGATACATTGACCGGATTATCCGATATTCCCACAATCACCGGATCTGTTTCACTCAATGATTATGGCGATACCATCCGACCGCTGTACATCCAAAAGGTGGATGGTGGCCTGTTTGTAACCATTAAACAGATAGATATGCAATAATCCGAAATGAAAAAGAATAGTACCGAACCACTCCACACGATCATCACCCACATGCTGTTGAGTCAACAGACGCTTTTCATCCTGCTGGTGATCATGGTTTTCGCGGTATCTTCCCACTGGAGTGCCAAGATTGCCATTCAACAAGCTCGTCATTCAACTGTATTGATTGCCAGGAATGTCAGTGATTACCTGAACAGGACGGAACATGCTCTGATAGCCCTGGCTGTCACTGAACCCACGCAAACCGGGTTGGATTCATTACGCGCAGGGTTTAATGAGTTCGACACCATCTATTTTATACAGTCCAACGGCAGGTTGGAGAAAATATCCCCCAGGACCAGCCTGATCACGGTGGGCATGGATATGTCCTCGCAGCCCTATTTCCACCCCGATCTGAGTGGTTTGAAGATATCCACACCATTCACTTCTTCCCGTACCGGCAAGCCGACTGTCTACATGAGTTTGCCCCTCCGACAGGGAGAAGGTATGATCGTGGGTGAAGTGAACTTATCAGAGTTACAACAACAAATTATAGATGAAACCATCCCCATCACGGGTTTTAGCTACATCATTGACCATAATGGTTATTTCATCGCCCACTGGGATGCCGATAAAGTTGCCAGTCAGGAAAACATCCGGGGAACGGATTTGTATCAGATCACACTGGAAGGAACCAGCGAGCCGGTTTATTCATGGGATGAAGGCCTGTCCTTATACACCATATACACAGTCGAACCCATTCCGAACACAGAATGGTATACGATCAACCAGCTGCCTTTCTGGACGGTATACGCACCATTCCTGATTCCAGCAATAATCGGGTTACTGACCGCGCTGGTATTGATCTTCCTCAGCATACGGCAGCAACGCCATATGATATCGCGCAGGGTGATCGATCCGCTTGAATTTCTGACAGACCAGGCCCGCCGCATCTCTGCCGGTACATACCTCGATCTCGATGCACACCCCGCTGCTCCTGAAGCATATACAGAAGTTCATGAGCTGATGAACAGTATCAGTATGATGGAAGAATCCGTCAGAACCCGTGAGGTGGAGAATTACCGGCTATTGTCGGATGTAAAACGCCACTTGCGTCAAGAACGCCTGCTGCGGGATATTGATGATGCGTTCAAGCATTTCGGCAACCTCGATGAAACATTAAACCTCCTTTTGACAAAGATCAATACCCACCTGAGTATTGATGCCTCCAGCATCTATATACACGATTCTAAAAAAGCTTGTATGAGAAGTTACTGCCGGTTGGGATTTTCAAATCCTCCTGACCTGGATATTTCCTCAACTCTTGAAAAATACATCAGCAAGCACATCCAGGATAATGCACTCATCCAGGTCCCCAGTCTTGAAAAAGCCAGGGAACCTGCATTCAGGTTGATCCAGAAAACTGAAAATTTGCACAGCTTTATTGGTATCCCTCTTTTCGCCCGCGGCCAATTGATCGGCTTTCTGAACATGTTCACCCGTTCGGTTTATTCACCGGCTGATGAAGAGATAGAATTTTTAAAAATGGTGGGCACACATACCGCTTTGGCAATCGACAGCACACTCATGTTCAGCGACCTTCAATCCTCCAACCTGGAAATGATAAAAGCCTACGATTCGACACTGGAAGGCTGGTCACGGGCAATGGATCTCAGAGATCGTGAAACTGAAGGGCATACACAGCGGGTCACTGAAATGAGTGAACAATTGGCGAAACAGATGGGTATTCCGGATGAGCATTTGATCCATATCCGACGTGGGGCACTATTGCATGACATTGGCAAGATTGCGGTTCCAGATTCCATTCTATTAAAGGCCGGTCCTTTGACTCCTGAAGAATGGGAGATTATGCGCTACCATCCTCAATACGCGCGCGACTTTCTCATGGAGATCGAGTACCTGAGGCCAGCCATGGATATTCCCTCACATCACCATGAACACTGGGACGGAAGCGGTTATCCCGATCATCTGGTCGGTGAAGACATCCCGCTGGCAGCCCGAATTTTCAGTGTTATTGATGTATGGGACGCACTCACTTCCGATCGCCCCTACCGTGAGGCTTGGACAACCCAGAGAACGCTGGACTACATTGTCAGGCAAAGCGGCAAATACTTCGATCCCGCGGTCGTCAAGGAATTCTTAAAGATCGTGCCCAGGCAAAACGGAACCCAAGCTTCCAAATGATCCATCACACAGGCAAACTGCGCTTTTCACACCAGGAATGTACTGACGATATATGGGATAAGCACCAACAAGGCCATTAATGGGTGCCCGCGGCGGGTCTTATTCTTCGTATCCCAATTGAAGAGATGGATAGCCAATCCAAACGCCAACAACAGGCTGATTGCCAGAACAGCAATTGACACCGTGGTGTTAAAGGATGTCGGCTGTCCATAAGCCAGACCGAGAAAAGCCTGCATGGCATGTGAGCTGGGTAACAATGCTGTTAAAGGCTGGATACCTTCCGGCAACATGCTGATTGGAACCATCATCCCTCCAATCAACATGGACGGCAGGAATATCAATTGCGACCAGAGTACAGTGGCCCGGCTGTTGGTTGAAATCACACCGATTAAAGCACTGATGGCACTAAAATTGAAGGCGGCCAACAGGGTGATCAATATGAACGGTACAATATGCAATGGTGCCACCCCACCGAAAAGCGGCCTGGCACTTAAGGCAATGATCGACGAAACAATCAAAGTATGAAATATGGTGGTTAATACCGGGATGATCAATATTGATATCGCTGGAACACCGTTGATCTTGTAACTGCGAAACACACCCGCTTCGCGCAATTCAACCTGCGGGCCTGGCAATCCCAAAAGGCTGCTGGCCATGGTAGCGAAGACCACCATGGCTGGGATGAGCACCTGATCGAAACCAGGGAATATCCTGGTCATGACCAACCCCATCATGGCATAAAACCCAAGCGGGAACAGGTAATTCATCATCAGGTTGTTTGAATTACGCAAACCCGTTTTGAACTCAAATGCAAAATGGTTATAAAAAGCAATCATTTTTTGCCTCCCGGGGTGGTTATTTCGAGGAAACGCTCCTCAAGTGAAGGGCGCTCCACACGCAGGTCGATCAGACGATCCTTGTGTTTTTCGATGTAGTTCAAGATGGCCGAAACACTCGCAGCGGGATCTTTGCTGTAGAACACGGAGTATTCTTCCTTGAAAAGCTGCTGCGTGACTGCTGGAAACCTCCCCGGCTTTTTTACCAGGATCGAGTTCTCCGTGCGGGTTGAGATCTTGGTCAGGCTCGAGCCTGTAGCGGTCAACTCGCGAGGGGAACCCTTGGCTACCACACTGCCGTGCAACAGGATCGCCACCCGATCGGCCAGTTTCTCTGCCTCGGCCATGTCATGCGTGGCGAGCAGGATCGAGACACCCTGGCTGCGCAGTTCTTCCATCATGCCATGCAGCTCGGTGCGGGAATTCACGTCCAGACCGGCGGTGGGTTCATCCAGGATGACCAGAGGGGGATTGTGGGCAACAGCAAGAGACAGTGCCAATCTACGCTGTTGACCGGTGGATAGCTGCTCATATTGTGTGTTGACCTTTTCCGCCAAACCCAAGCGCTTGATCAGATCCTTGCGCGGGCTGACCTGATGATAGGCACAAAAGAAGTCCATTGCCTCGCCGACCTTCATATTCCCAGGCAGGCCGGAGGTTTGAAGTTGAATGCCGATTTTGTTCTTCAACTTGCCCGGCTCGCGGGTGGGGTCGATGCCCATCACCATCATTTCACCACCATCGGAACTGCGAATGCCTTCCAAAGCTTCGAGTGTACTGGTCTTGCCCGCCCCGTTTGGGCCGAGCAAACCGAAGATCTCTCCCCGCTGCACCTCGAATGAAATATCATTGACAGCCACGACCTCCCCATAGACTTTCCGAAAATTATTGACTGTTACGATTGCATCTGACATATAACACCTCTCCAAGTTCTCCGGCTGGGATGACCGGTTCTCAAAGCCATCATAATTCGTTGGGTGGCCACCGGTTCTCCCGTCATTCCCAGTCTAATTTATGCAACGCATTATACTGTGTGCCATACAGTATGTCAAGAGGCAACTCATATTGGATTTAAGTGCAGACGCTTTCCTTAATCCACCTGCTGGGTGACCTTACCCATTCAAGCCTGACCGTGAAAACCATCAGGGTCGGGTGTGAATGGACATGCTCCCATGCAAGACAGTCGTTTACTCAGCGAATGGCGTCAGGATACCGGGTGAGAGAACCACTGCAAGCGACCATCGATCCGGTAACCGGCTTTGGTAAATGCAGCGATCCCTTTGCTGTTTTGGCTGCTGGTCGAGAGCTCGGCCTGTTCAATACCACGCGACTTGAGTTTTTCCCAGCCACTCCAGATCAATGCCCGGGCGATTCCCTTACCCTGAAAATCCGGATGCACAAGCACCGGGTCGGTCGAACCCAATGGATGTGGCAATACTTTACTCAATTCCTCTTCAATATTGCAGGTGCACAAACCTGCCAACCGGCCACCTGGTGAGACCACCACCAAATCCAGCTCGCGGTCATAGGAGGTTGTACGCATGATCGACAGGACATCATCGCGCTTCATGATTTCGCTGCCATAAGCATCATGATAGAGCGCAACCAGGGCATCCACCTCCTGTTCGCCGCTCACCGGACGGATGGTAAACCCGTCTGGTAATTGGATCGGCGGGATGGGTTCAGACAATGACCGGGAAAGATGAAGCGTCATCAAATCCTGTGGGATGAACCCGGAGGACCTCAATGTATTTACACGCAGGGTGTCCCGCTCGTCACAATTGGTATCGAGCGAATTTCCCTGATCAACCTTTCCCCCACCCTTCAATTGTCTGAAAGTGCAGATACCCCAGCCTATTAATTCCGAGTGCATTTGTGCCGTTTTATACAGGGTATCGATCTCATAAGAAAAGTTACAGTAGCGCGGATCGATATATGCGTAGGCAATAATTTTGGAGCAATCGTCCTGCCAGAGTCGTGTCAAATCCCTGACCTGTGGCGAATCCATCACCTCCTCAAAATCCACACCGGTGGGAAACCGCGCAAGCTCCTCCGGCTTGCGAATCCGAAAAATGAAATCGACCAATTTGGTCAGGTCGCCGGGCTGATAGGCAACGGGCTGCAATTGAGACATGAGATTCTCCTGGTCATGATCATTGTCCGCGCAGGCATGGTAATCGAATGCCAGCAAGTGCATCACAGGGTCATTTACATATAAAACCAGCCTGAATTTCCTGCCAGCCAGGCTGGTTATCGATGGATTGTGGACATCAGACCGGGAAAGCGCTAAACCCGATCCACCACCACGGCCGTGCCATAGGCCAGTACTTCGGTGACGCCATCCATGACATCGTTGGCATCATAACGCATCCCGATGATGGCATTGGCACCCATCTGGTCAGCATGTTCCATCATCAATTCATAGGCTTCCTGGCGGGCGTTTTCACAAAGCTCGGTAAAGATGGTAATATTGCCGCCAAAAATCGTCTGCACGCCACCGGCAAAACTGCCAATGACGCTGCGCGAGCGCACGGTTACTCCGCGAACCAGACCCAGGTTCTTTCTAACCTGATACCCCGGGATCTCATATGTGGTCGAGATCATATCCTGTTCCATATTGGTTCTCCTCTCCAAAACTGTCTACGTTACCTGTTATAACTGGTTGTACGTAATCACGATTATTTACCATCCACGTGCAAACTCAGGAAATCCAGCAACAGTTGGTTGAAGAATTTTGGATTATCCTGGTTGGCGACATGCCCGGCATTTGGGATGACCACATAACGAGCCTGCGGATCGCGCCAGGCCCACTTCGGCATAACCTTCTTGAAATTGCCGAGGTTGTCGTGCTCGCCATGGGCAAGTAACAATGGACATTCGATTTGGTAATCCGGTTCATAATGCAGGCACAGTGACAAAGCGTTCCAGATATGATTGAAATTCCCGGCTTTTCGCACCTTCGCGGAAGCCTCGGCCAAATATGCCTGCACCTTCGGGTCAATAGAACTTCTGCTGGACATCTGTGACGACCACAAACCGGATGGATATTTTTCAAGAATTGGAACAGCCAATTTCATTTGGATCTTCTCCAACCAGGTCTGTTTCCAGGTATTACAGGCACACCCCAGCAGGATCATGGCCTGCACCCGATCTGGATGGTTGAAAACCAGCTCCTGGGCGATGTTGCCGCCCATCGATTGCCCGATCAGCACAGCCTGTTTCACTTTGAGCTTGTCCAGAATTGCCAACAGGTCCTCGGCGGCACTGGCGATCGTGAAATTCTCGCCGATCGGCTGTGATTGGCCATGCCCGCGCACATCCCATATCATCACGCGATATTTACCTGCCAGCGCCTTGATTTGGGGATTCCATGTGCGGTGGTCAATCGTGGCGCCATGGGTCATCACAACCAGCGCTGCCTTCTCAGGTCCGGTCAGCCAGTATACGATCGTACTACCCGAGCGTTTGATTTCCTGCTTGATGAGTTGCGAAGCTGCCATAATACCTCCGGTAATTGAATGGGATGATGATATCAGTGTCTATTTTAACTGGGAAGTGCAATGTGGACAGCGCGTGGCTTTCAGCGGAATGGTGCTCAGGCAGAACGGGCACTCCTTTTCTGTAGGCTCGGCCGGGGTTTCCTTGGTTTTAGCCAGTTTGTTGATTGGCTTCAATACCAGGAAAAGCACGATGGCGATGATGATGAAATCGATCAATGTATTGATAAACAGCCCAATGTTGATGGTGGCCGCACCGGCCGCCTGGGCATCCATCAGACTCTTGAACTTCTCGCCAGAGAGACTCCAGTATATGTTCGTGAAATCGACGTTTCCCAGCAACAGACCGATGGGCGGCATCAGAATATCACTGACCAGCGACGAGATGATCTTGCCAAAGGCCGTTCCAATGATGACACCAACTGCCATGTCCATTACCTTGCCGCGTAAAGCAAACTCCTTGAATTCCTTGATCATGACCTTTTCTCCTTCAGGCTTTCTTTATGATCTTGTCTATCATATGATGGATTGGTTTTTTTGTATAACGCCTGGTGGATTCGTACAACTGCCAGTGAACCCTTTGGGGTTTGTATTTGGTGTGAGGCGGTTTCTGTTCTGCCGGGTAACCAATGTGCAACAGACAGAGTGGGAAGGTGTCAGCTGGGATATTCAGGATCTCGCGCACGGCTGCCATCCGCCTCTGGCGTGGATAGACGCCCACCCATACAGCCCCCAGATCGATGTTGGCAGCCGCGATCAGAATGTTCTCCACCGCAGCAACACAATCCTGAACCCAGAAGGTTTCAGCTGAGAAATTGGATGCCACCTTCGGGCTGCCGAGCGGCACGATCACCAGGGGCGCCACCATCTTGCCATATTCCATGGCCGCCCTTAATCTTTGTAGAATGGATTCCTCCGTCACCACCACGAATTCCCAGGGTTGACTGTTCATGGCTGAAGGGGCTGCCATCCCCGCCTGCAGGAGTGTTGTGATCTTGCCCTCTTCCACCGGTCGCGCCTCGAATATGCGAATACTGCGACGCTTCAGTATGAAATCAATATTATCGGCCAATGAATTTTCTCTCCTATAAACCCAGAATGATCAGGTTGCCAACCAACAGGCAGAGTAACCCGACCCCCCATAAGAACATCATCCATCTGAACTTCCCGCCAGGTTCACCCATCCGCTGATGTCCCTTATGCATATCAATGCGCCTTCCGTTGACTTGATGGAGCACAGCTTTCAACCTGACCGGTCGTTTTTGATCGATAAGTGTGGCAACTCCGAATATGATACAGATGATCCCGGCAATGATGATGTACCGTCCCAGTATATCAAATCTGTGGTCACTGATGAACCACCAGAGCAACGTGCAAATTGCTGCGACGGCGAAAATGGTCAAACCCATGCCGATTACAAATCGAAGTGCTTGATCGTGTGCTTTTTGCGGTTTCCCTGGTTCCTGGGTAGAATCCACACGCGCCTTTCAGACCGGCCCGGTCACCGGCTGATGACCGGCAGGTAATTATACTCAAAAGCCGTCATGTATCGGTGCATACTCGTGTGGATGCTGGTGTTCGGATACGTACCATTCAGGAATTCACTGCCAGGCCCCATGGCTGACAATGGTACATCGTCAATCGTATGACCGGTGGTTGAGAAATGGGTGCAAAAGGTGCCACCACCATAAATATCAAAAGGACCCTGGTCTCCTGACACACAAGTGGAAGACTGATAAATGCTTAGACCACCGGTCTCGTGATCAGCGACGACGATCAAAAGGGTATCCGGGTTGGCAATGGTAAAATTCAGTGCCACTTGAACCGCATCATCGAAAGTCTTCACATCATCGATCATCCAGGCACCATCACTGGCGTGCGAAGCGGTATCGATCTGGCTGCCCTCGACCATCAGGAAGAATCCCTCCGGATCGGCAACCAGGCTATCCAGCGCAACAGCGGTCATTTCAGCCAGTGTTGGAGCATACGGCCAGATCAGCTTTTCAAAAGAAAACAACCCGAGCAAAGGGAAAGTGCCAGGAGTGATCGCCGTAAAATCAACCGGTGAACAGGCATAGGTATATCCTTCAGTAATCGCTTCATCCACCAGGTTTCGACCATCGCTTCGTTTCCCATACTGAGACCCAGTGCAATCCAGGCTGGTATTGGGTAACCAATCCCCTTCACCACCGCCCAGCAAGACATCCACCTGATGGTCCAACATCTGGCTGGCGATCTCCAGCACTTCGTATCGGTCATCGATATGCGCTGCAAAGCCCGCCGGTGTTGCATTGGTTATCTGGCTGGTCACCACCAGACCGGTCATCATACCCTTCTCCTGAGCCAGTTCCAGGATGGTTTTCAGCCTTTCACCGTCAGGGTCAACACCGAGAAGGCCGTTTGCGGTTCTCACCCCCGTCGCCATGGCCGTCGCAGAAGCAGCCGAATCAGTGATTCCCCCTGAAATATTGGCTGTCTGGATCCATCCCTTAACCGTCAGGCTGTCCATGGCCAGCGTCCCTGTCAATCCCACTTTAGACCACTGCCCTGCCAGTCGATGCTGTGAACCCATGCCATCGCCGATCATCAGGATCACACGCCTGCGATCCGTCCAGCTTGTGCGGGTGACATCAGCGAACTCGATATCTCTGGCTGTTACGGGGGTCATCGCAACAACCACGGAGAGCAAATTGATCGCAAGGATCATCCCTGTAACAATCAAGTGGATTCTGGTTTTCATTTATACCCTACCTTGGCAGTCATTTGTTGTTACCTGCCCCAGCGTGGTTGCCAGTCACAGATCTCATTGGATGTCAAGCGGCGCACATCCGAACCATCCACGCGCATGATGTATATCTCACAACCGAATTTCTCCTTAAAATGGTCACGATAAGACATGAAGGTGATCCAGTTACCATCCGGGGAGAAGGAAGGCGCCAAATTATCCCCGCCGTTGGTGATCATGGTCAAACGCTCGCCGTGCGTTCCAAAAGTGTAGATGTTGCGGTTGTAGACGGATGCCTCACCAATATACGTACTGAGCAGATCATCCTTTGATGACCAATCATTCCGGCCCCGCACTCCATCCAGGTTCGTAACCTGCTGGATATGGGTGCCATCTCGATCCATGATGAACAGCTGCACCCTGCCTTCGATCCTGCCGGCGAACAGGATACGGCTGCCATCCGGAGACCAGGTCGGGTCCCAGCCGTCCCGATCATACAGGATGGTCACCGTACCACCTTTGCGTGGGGTGAGTGCAATGGCACTGAAACCATACAAATCCACGATCGTGAAAAGGATCCACTCACCGTCAGGGGAAATGGTCGGTGAGGCCACCTCCCGGTTGACAGTCGGTATCTCGCTGATCTCACCTGTCAACCTGACCTCATACAACTCGAACTCCCCATCCCGGTTGGAGGCGAAAATGACACTCTGGCCGTCGGGTGCGAAAGAAGGATAGTAGCTTTGTACGGTTGGCCAAGGAACCAACACACGTTGTCCGCTGCCATCAGCATTCATCACACAGATCTGGTTGTGCAGTTTATCCAGCTGGCAGACAAATGCGATCCTGCCAGAAGGCTCGCCGGCATTGAGCGTGGCCACCGCGTCGGTCGGGGTGGCATTTCCCGTTGGCTGTGGGGTCGTGAACACCAATGTCGCCCTGGGTGAGAGGTTGCATGCCAACGCAAGCAGAAGCAGAAGGCCCATACTTCGTGAGAGTGTTCGCATCCGTGTTCTGTATCGATTGCGCAGCATATCAGAATTGTATCAGTTTACTCAAATGGAAAGCAAACCGCCCTGAAAGAATCAGGGCGGTTAATGCATGTTAATCCCTCACTGAATAGCCCGGAAGTGTGCTTCCAGTGTATTGGTAATCAAATTCTTCCACAGGGGTTGAATGGTTGCCCGTCCGAAATCATGGTTGCAGAAAGTCTGGAGAACAACACGACCGTCAAAACAACTCACCAGCACGCCATGATTGGAATGGTCACCGGCTTGTGTGCCAGCCAGCAGTTCCGCCCCTGAACCGGCAATCAAAGAAACCTCATCCCCGGCGTCTTCCCAATAACCACCGGGGCCTGTTAGTGAGGGCACCGCCACCGGGTGACTGGCAAACGGGCTGTCAGGGGCCAGCCAGAAGATAGAAGTGGCACTGGGAATATCCTTCTGCCATTCCACGCCGCATTCGGTCGTGAGTACCTTAATGCGGCCTTCACTGATACTATCCAGGTACCACATTTCCGCTATTAATGCTGGTTTGTGGTCTCGATGGATGGCTTCACCGATCACATCCCATATCTCACCCTGCACCTTGCTGTGATGTTCGCTGGCCACAATGATCAAATCCCACTTGGTCCCTGAGTTCAGGTGCTCCATAAAATGACCGATGGCATCCCCATCATAGGTGGCTTTCAAACCCATGGCACGAATGGTATCGAACACCCACGAACCGATGGTGTAGGTATCCTCATATAGAAGAATGTTGGCATTCTGGATAAGTGAGGTCATATCCTGGGTCGGAACTGTCTCTTCGGTTGGCTGCACCACCGGAGCCTGGACTGTTGGCTGGGCTGCAGGCTCCTGAACAGCGGGTTGATCCACAGGTTGTGACTGGCTATTATCTGCCACCTGGGTTAATTGCATCGCCACCATGGTTTCAGCGATACTCAAGGCAACCATGGTCTCCTGCAGGCTGGTATTACCCGATGTGTCGGGGCTGACGGACGAAGTGCCGCAAGCCAGAACCAGTCCCAATAATACAATTACCACAACAGCAAATGAAACCGATTTTCTTGATTTGTATTCCATTAATTTCCTCCTGATGGTTATGAAAATACAAGAATGTTCCATACTATATTGGAAAGCTGGAAGAATGTCAATCCCCCCGTTTTATCGCAGGAATACTATATGGAACCATGTAATAGTGATCCAAGCATGTTTGACTGGCTTACAGGCGCATGATACACTTTTCCATATAAATCATCAAAGGATGCAAACATGGCAACAATCCGAAATAAAAGCATCGATCAAAGCAAGTTGCCTGCTCGTGTATTTTCTGCCTTGTTAATACTCTCGCTGGCCGGGCAGCTGGCCTGGGCAGTTGAGAACCAATTCTATAATACTTTTCTATACAACCGCATCACCCCCAACCCCCAGGCGGTCTCCTGGATGGTATCCATCACCGCCATCGTCTCAACCCTGACGACCATCTTCATGGGCACCCTGAGTGACCGCACCCGCTCGAAATGGGGAAAGCGCAAGCCATACCTCTTCATCGGATACATCCTGTGGGGTATCTTCACCGCCATCTTCCCGGCATCAGCCTACTTTCAGCCGGTTGCATTGGGTATTTTCATGGCCATCCTGTTTGACAGTATCATGACATTCTTCGGCGCAACAGCCAACGATGCCGCCTTCAGCGCTTATGTTGCAGATGTCACCACTGTCGAAAACCGCGGACGGGTCAGCGGCGCCATCCAGATCACTACCTGGATCGCCTTTATCATAGTCTACGGTGGTGCTGGATTCATCATTGAGTCCATCGATTACACCGGCTTCTTTTATATCGTGGGTGGTTTTACACTCCTGATCGGCCTGATCTTCGCCCCACAACTGAAAGATCCAGCGGTTACCGATAAACCCGTGGGAACCTATTGGAGTCAAATCGCAGAGACCTTTCAATGGAAGAACCTGTTGGCACAGCGTGACCTGTTCCTGTTGCTCATCTCGCTGACCCTGTTCATGTTGGCCATTAACACATTCTTCTCCTATCTGATGATCTATTTGCAGCATTACGTCAAACTCAGCATCGGGGATTCCTCGCTGCTGGTGGGCGCGGCGATCGGCATAGGCGGAATTGGTCTGGCAGTGCCGTTAGGTATTCTGGTCGATAAATGGGGGCGCCGTCAGGTGGCCATCCTGGCCGTTCTTCTGGAAAGCGCCGGCCTGATACTGTTCTCATTTTCAAAGAGCCTGCCGACCCTGATCCTGAGTGGCATCGTCTGGCTGGGTGCCTTTACCGGCTGGGTGATCGCCACCGGCGCCTGGACCAAGGATCTCTATCCGGAGGAAAAACGCGGACAGTTTGCCGGCTATTTCGTGTTGTTCAATGTGGCCTTCACCATGATCCCCGGTTCGCTGCTGGGTGGCTGGCTGTCGACCGCCTACGGCATCCCCACCATCCTGGATGGCCAAGCCGGGACGATCCCGACCCCGCTCATCTTCCAGGTGGCTGCCGGTCTGATCCTGCTGACCCTCATACCGCTCCTGATCATCCGCAGGAACCAGCGCGCCGATCAAAAAGCGGGCAGAAATCACTAACCGGAGCTTCCATGCCCAGCGTGCCTGAGTTCCTGCTGCGCAAGCTTTATGTCCCCGGCAGTGTGAAGAGCCAGGCAGATGGCTATGAATTCCAGCTCAATAACACACTGCTGCCTGTCACGGTTACCAGCCTGGCTGTCAGCGCGGATGGCAATCCCATCGCCCTGACGGACCTCTTTCTGCAACTCTCTGGCAAGAACAAGATCCCGGCCGCATTCGTTTCAACCATCAGTCCCATCGGACTGCCGCTCAACACCCCCCTTACACTTCGGGTGCTCTCTGGGGGCAGTCTGCCCCGCCAACTGACGATCGAAGCCGAGACCCAGGAAGTAGGCCTGCTGAGATTTACGATCAACATCAAATCCAAGAAATCACTGGCCGGTCTTTTCAACCGGCCAGCTCGTGCCCTGCGGGGGGCATCTCTGGCACGACGCGTTGCTCGCGACCCGCATCATCCCATCTTCCACTTCACCCCACCCGCCAACTGGATGAACGACCCCAATGGCCTGATCCACTGGCAGGGGCAGAATCATCTCTTTTACCAGTACAATCCGACTGGTCCTTTATGGGGTTCAATACACTGGGGGCATGCCGTTACAAGTGACCTGGTGCATTGGAAGCGGCTTCCAGTGGCGATGACCCCGCGCCGGAACAAGCCGGATGCGGACGGCTGCTGGTCGGGAACAGCCGTACTCACACCCGATGGACCACTGTTCTTCTACACCGCGGTCTTCCCGGAGACGGTTTGTCTGGCCTTGCCGGACGACGGCCTGCGGAAACTGCATCCCTCACCCCGCAACCCACTGATCGCCGCACCCCCACCCGGGTTGGAAGTCGAGGGTTTCCGCGACCCATGTGTCTGGCAGGAGGGGCCGCGCTGGTACATGACCGTCGGCAGCGGCATCAAAGGAAAAGGTGGCGCCGTCTTGCTGTACCGTTCGATCGATCTGCTTCACTGGGATTATCGCGGACCATTATTGGTTGGAGATCTGAAGAAAAAGAAACCCTTTCCGACAGGCTATATGTGGGAATGCCCACAGTTGATCCGCCTGGGTGATAAGGTCCTGATAATCCTATCTGCCATCATCTCACCTGATGAGCAGTATTCCATTGCCTGCCTGGGACAATATCAAAACGAGCACTTCAAATTGGAAAAATACATCAAGCTGGATCACGGCGGCCGGAATTTCTATTCTCCGCTGTCATTCGATGATGGAAAAGGCCGGTGGGTGATTTTCGGCTGGCTGCCCGAGGAACGCGAGGACGCTGCGCTGCAGGAGGCCGGCTGGGCCGGCGCTCTCTCGCTGCCGCGTATCCTGAGCCTCTCAAAGGGTGGTGAATTGCGGATGGCACCTGCACCCGAGCTGGAAAGCCTGAAGGGGCGGGAGCTTTGCGCTTATTCCGGCAAGCTATCAAAATTACCAGTGCGGCTTTCCGATGATATACCCATACGCAATGCCTGTTTCACAACCAAGCTGAAATCACGGAAGAATGGAAACGTGGAATTCTGCCTGGCCGCCTCCCCCGAAGCGCCCGAACGGACATTGATCACCATTGACTTCAAGCAACAGCTCCTGCGCGTGAATACGACTTCAGCGAGCCTTGATCAGCGTGCAAAGGGATCAGTCAGGGAATGTCCCCTGCCCGGGGAGAATTACCTGGAGCTGAAAACCTTTCTGGATGGTTCAATCCTGGAATTCTTCCTGAACGATCAGATGACACTCACCACCCGCCTCTACCCCACCCAGACGGATGACCTGCATGTATTTGGTTCATCCAGCCAGATTGGTATGCAAATCGATGACTTCCGCATGTGGGAGTTGCACTCCTGCTGGTGAATCACGGCTGTCTGTCCAACGATAAAACCAAAAAGGGGTTAAACTTGGATGTCCGGCGGTCATCGCGACCAGACCGTGAAACACAGATTGAACATTGAGGTACCACAGCATGCGCGCTTCTCCAGCAGGCGACATCACCCCACACATCACATCCAATAAATGGGTTGTGTTGCTGATCGCAACACTGGGATTCTTCATGGTCCTGCTGGATACAACCGTGATCAACGTCGCCCTGCCGACCTTCCGACAGGAATTCAACAGTTCGCTGGATGAAACACAGTGGATCATCTCGGTCTACGTGCTGGCCATGGGCATCACCATGCCTGCGACCGGTTACCTGTCGCAGCGCTTTGGAAGCAAGCGGGTCTTCATCCTGGGTTTGGCCACCTTTGCGTTTGGATCCATGCTATGCGGTCTCTCACCCAATCTCGAGCTGTTCATCCTCTTCCGCATCATCCAGGGTGCCGGCGGGGGGATCACCTCGCCACTCGGCATGGCGCTCCTGCTGCAGGCTTTCCCGGTCAAGGAACATGGCACCGCCCTGGGTTATCACGGCATCGCCGCGCTGGTCGCCCCGGCGCTGGGTCCCATCCTG
>JAFGXF010000030.1 GCA_016936755.1 Anaerolineaceae bacterium
GGAGGGTGTCGAGATGGTCATGCCGGGCGATGATGTCAACCTTGAGGTTGAGTTGATCATCCCGGTGGCACTCGAGCAGGGATCCACATTCGCCATTCGCGAAGGTGGCTTGACCGTCGGGGCTGGACGTATCACCAAGATCATTGAATAGGATAAGAAGGATTGAATATGGCGAAGCAAAAAATTAGAATCCGTTTAAAGGCATACGATCATCGAATTTTGGACCAATCAGCAAAACGCATTGTGGAAACCGCTGAGCGTTCTGGTGCGCGTGTTGTTGGGCCAGTTCCTTTACCGACCAGGATCGAAAGGTTCACAGTCAGACGATCAACCTACATCGATAAGGATTCCCATGAGCATTTTGAAATGCGCACCCACAATCGCTTGATAGATGTTTTGGATCCGGATTCAAAAACCATCGACATGCTGATGCGGCTTAATCTGCCGGCAGGTGTGGATATTGAGATAAAAATATAGTTGTGTCAAATAGAAGGATCTATTATAGAAACCAGATCATTAAAATTGACCGGATAATATACTTGTCAATTATATAGATATCATATATAATAGATGGGTTATGGCTTAATCGGTTTATATAGGCGACACAAGAACAGCTCTCTGCGTGGATGATAAAACAAAAACGTCGCGTTCGAGTTGGATGACTGTGTTGCAAACGGAGATGATGCAACCGAGCCCAGGTTGACAGTCTCGTCAATATCTTGAATAAGGAGTAACAACTGATGCTTAAAGGGCTGATTGGAAAGAAAATCGGCATGACCCAGATTTTCTCTGAGGATGGAGCGGCAGTTCCAATGACCCTCATTGAAGCTGGGCCATGTTACGTTACCCAGATACTCACATCAGAAGATGATGGCTACTCAGCTGTTCAATTGGGTTTCAGTGAATCGAAACCCAAACGATTGACTGGTGGAGAACTTGGTCATCTCAAGCGCAATGATCTCCCCCCGCTTAAATACCTGCGCGAATTTCGTTCCAAAGATCATGGAATGAAGGAAGGCGACACGATCACTGTAGCAACTTTTGAAATTGGTGAACTTGTGGATGTCATTGGTACCAGTAAAGGCAAAGGTTTTCAAGGTGCTGTGAAACGTTATCATTTTAAGGGTGGTCCCAAGACACACGGTCAGTCAGACCGTCTACGGGCACCAGGTGCACGAGGGGCTACAACTACTCCGGGACGTGTCTTTAAAGGTTCCCGCGGCCCCGGTCATATGGGGAATGACCGTGTTACTGCCCAACATCTTAAAGTCGTATTGCTTGATGCAGAGCGAAATCTGATCGGTGTCAGGGGAGCAATCCCCGGGCCGAAAGGTGGCCTGGTTCTGGTCAAGAGCGCTAGAAAGGTGTAATCGGGATTCCTGATTACTGGAGCGATTAAAAGATGAAATTAAATGTTGTCAATATGCAGGGGCAAAAAGTCCAGACGATTGATTTGCCAGCCAATATCTTTGAGGCTAAGATCAACATGGCTTTGATGCACCAGGCTTATGTACGTCAGATGGCTAATGCCAGGCTGGGCACGCATGATACCAAGACCCGCAGCGAAGTGTCCGGTGGTGGGCGTAAACCATGGCGTCAGAAAGGCACTGGCCGTGCACGTCAGGGTTCAACACGAGCGCCTCAATGGAAAGGCGGCGGAAAAGTTCATACACCGCATCCGCGCAGTTACACCCAGTCAATGCCCAAGAAAATGCGCCGGGCAGCATTACGTTCTGCGCTGTCAGTGAAGGCCGCCGAGTCTGCATTGGTGGTGCTGGATCAACTTGTTCTGGATGAAGTCAAGAGTAAGACAATGATCGATACGCTCACGGCTTTAGTGGGAGAATCCAGTGCTTTGATCTTGCTTTCAGAGAAGAATCCTGAGAGTGAGGTAGTTGTTCGATCGACCCGTAATATCCCTGATGCGAAGACACTGAATGCCCGATACTTGAACATCCGCGATCTGTTATCCTTTGACAAGGTCATCATGCCGCTTGGTGCGCTGGATGTGATTAAAGGTTATTTGGGATAGGCAGGAGCAAAGATGACCACACCTTATGATATCCTACGCCATCCGGTTGTGACTGAGAAGTCGAACTACCAGGTGGGTAAGCTGCATCAATATGCATTCATCGTTGATAGTAAATCAACAAAAACCATGGTCAAGGACGCTGTTGAAACGGTTTTTAAAGTCAAGGTGCTGAAAGTCAATATCATCAATGCACCAGCGAAGCGCTCTCGAAAGGGGCGCGGTCGCAGACTATTGGTGAGGAACAACGCCTACAAAAAAGCCATTGTCACACTGTCGCCCGAAGACCGAATTCAATTCTTTGAGGGCGTTGAATAATGGCTGTAAAAATTTATAAACCAACTACCCCCGGATTGCGTGGGATGACCGGCTACACGTTTCAGGAAATCACCAAGTCGAAACCGGAACGCTCATTGACCAAAGGGCCCCGGAAGCATGCAGGTCGTAATTCTCTGGGCCGTGTCACAGTTCGCCATCGCGGTGGTGGAAATCGCCGTTTGTTGCGCGTTGTGGATTTCAAACGCAACAAACTCGATATCAACGCCCGAGTGGCTGCAATTGAGTATGATCCAGGACGAACCGCCAGATTAGCTTTATTGTATTATGTGGATGGTGAAAAACGCTACATGATCGCACCGGTCGGTTTGAAAGTTGGGGATATTGTTGTTGCTGGTGCCCAGGCTGAAATTCGTGTTGGTAATTCACTTCCACTGGCAAGCATTCCGGTTGGAACGACGATATATAATATTGAGATGCAACCCGGCAAGGGCGGCCAATTTGTCCGTAGTGCCGGTACTTCAGCCCAATTGCTGGCCAAGGAAGGCGAATATGCTCAGGTGCGTATGCCCTCTGGGGAAGTACGCCTGATTCGCCAGGTATGTTATGCCACCATTGGCCAGGTCGGTAACACCGAACATTCCAATGTGAAACTGGGCAAAGCCGGACGTAAACGTCATATGGGTATTCGCCCAAGTGTGCGAGGAACTGCCATGTCTCCACGCGATCACCCGCATGGTGGTGGTGAGGGACGACAGCCTGTTGGTATGCCCGGTCCAAAAAGCCCGTGGGGTAAACCCACTCGAGGTTACCGCACACGCAGGAACAAGAAAACCGATCAATATATCGTTCGTCGGCGTAGTAAAAGCGGTCGATAATTCAGGATCGTAAATTCGGATTATTGAGTAACAGGTAGAAAAAGGACAGAAAACACATGTCACGATCACTTAAAAAAGGTCCATATTGTGATCCCAAACTTCTGGTGAAGATCGAAGCGATGAATGCCCAGAGTGATAAGAAAGTAATTCGCACCTGGAGCCGTGATAGTACGATCTTTCCACAAATGGTGGGCCATACCATTGCAGTACACGATGGGCATCGTCATGTTCCGATCTATATCACTGAAAATATGGTCGGCCATCGATTGGGTGAATTTGCCCCCACACGCCATTTCCGCGGTCACATGACTGAGAAGGCGACATCGGTTTAAGGAGCCGGAAATATGGCAACAGATATACAAGCAACCATGCGTTATGTCAGCTCATCCGCTCAAAAAGTGCGGCTGGTGATTGACTTGGTCCGAAACCGACCTGCAAATGAGGCGTTGAGCATGCTGAGGTACTCGCCCAAGGATTCTGCCCGCGTTGTCCACAAGCTTCTCACATCAGCGGTTTCCAATGCAGAGGAAAATTTCGGCGTCAGCCGGGATAATCTTTACATTTATCAAATTTTTGCGAATGAAGCCCCAACACGTAAGTGGCGCCGGTTTGGTGCCCGCGGACGGTTTAAACCGCTGTTACGACGCAATTCGCACATTACTGTAATCCTTCGGGAACGGGAGGAAAAACATGGGTCGTAAAGTACATCCAATTGGTTTCCGTCTGAATATTAATAAGCCTTGGCTTGGTCGCTGGTATGCTGAAGGTAAGGAATACCGCGAAGACCTGAAGCAGGATATGGAGATACGCAAGTTGATACACATGGAAGCCCAGAGTGCGGGTATTTCCAAGGTTGAGATCGAGAGATTCCCGGGCAAGGTTAAGGTTATCATCCATACCGCTAAACCCGGCATTCTGATCGGTCGAAAGGGCGATAGTGTTAAAAGGATGCGACAAAATCTTGAGGCATTAACTGCCAAGAAGATCGATCTGGAGATCAAAGAGATAAAATCACCGGATACCGATGCCTTCCTGGTGGCTACAAATATCGCCGGGCAAATTGAACGACGTGTTGCATACCGGCGCGCCATGAAGCGTGCCCTGCAACAAGCCATGCGTCAGGGTGCCCAGGGCATTAAGATCGAAGTAGCCGGACGACTCAGCGGTGCAGAAATGGCTCGCAGTGTCTGGCTGCGTGATGGCCGGGTACCGTTACAATCTTTGCGCGCCGACATCGACTTCGCCCGTGCTGAAGCATTAACAACCTACGGTCGTATTGGGGTGAAGGTGTGGGTTTA
>JAFGXF010000005.1 GCA_016936755.1 Anaerolineaceae bacterium
TGGACAATCTATCTCCTGCAGAGTATATTCGTCTTCACCACCCTTCGATTTCTCCGAATTTGTCTCATATGTATTGAACCCATACATAATCTGGACAACCGGCATTGCTATGGTAAAATTAGCCCTCGTTCGATCAATTTTGGAGGTTCAGTTTGGCCAATATCAAGTCTGCAATAAAACGCAATAAACAAAACAACGTGAAACGCATCAAGAATCGCGTTTACCGCGGCAAAGCGCGCACCGCTGTTCAGAAAGCGCGTGTCGAGATTGAGGGCGCCAAGAAGGCCAGCAATGAGACCACAGCTGTCACCCAGGAAGCCATCGCAGCTCTGGATAAAGCTGCACAGAAAGGCATCATTCATAAGAACAATGCTGCCCGGCGTAAAAGCCGCCTGATGAAGAAACTGGCAGCGCTCGAAAAGTAGCAATAAGCGCTCGCGCTTTTCTATCCGCAGCAATCACGACCACCAGCGGGAGCCTTGGGCTCCCGCTTTTATATCGAAAACCAGGTAATCATGTTCGAAGACACAAAAAAAGAGATCGCCCAGCGTATCAACACCATTTGCCGCGAGCTTGACCTGCCAGAGTTGAAAGTCCAGTGGGCTTGGATCCCATTTGCCGGTCAGTGGGGCATCGCCACCTCTTTTTTCAAGTTGGCATCTGAGGATATTAAGCATCGCGGCACAAAAAAACCCGTACCACAATATGCAGATGAGATTGCGCATCTGGTCGCGGATAAACTTGGTATCCCCGATGGTTTTGATAGAGTCGAGACGATCAACGGTTACCTTAATTTATACTTCCAGCCGGGCGAATACACCCGCAAAGTGTTGGATGCCACGCTCACAGCGGGTGCACATTATGGAGCTGGTGATCCGAATAACCTGCGCGTGATGGTCGAATTCTCGCAGCCAAATACCCACAAGGCCTTTCATGTCGGCCATCTGCGCACACTCATGCTGGGTGCAGCAGTCTCCAACATCCTGGAGTTCGCCGGCTGGGAGGTTGTGCGTGCCAATTACATTGGCGATATTGGCCTGCACGTGATGAAATGGATGTGGAATTACTTGACCAACCATAATGGAGAAGAGCCGGGAGAGGATCGTATACGCTGGCTGGGTGACATCTACACCGAAGCAGATAACTTGTTCCATTCCGATCCCGCGATCGAAAATGCGGTTCGGGCGCTTTTCGGACGTTGGGAAAAGCGCGATTCTGAACTGGTAGCATTGTGGGAAAAGACCCGTCACTGGTCACTTGAGGGTTTCGATGAGATCTACCGCATGATGGGTGTGAAGTTCGATCATGTCTTCTATGAGAGTGAAGAAGAACAGTCTGGTAAAAGCATTGTGGAGGATCTGATCATCAGGGGCATTGCACGTGATGATCGCCCTACTGGTGGGTCGGTCTATATTCCGTTGGATGAGTTGGCTGGCACCAAGGAAAAGTATCGCGTGTTGGTCATATTACGCTCCGACGGCAGCTCATTGTATGCCACCAAAGACATTCCTTTGACGATCAAGAAGATGGAGCAGTTTTCGCTCGATCGCGCTGTCTGGGTTGTGGACGTGCGCCAGGCGCTTTATCTGTCGCAGATCTTCAAGACCATTGAATTGATGGGTTATCCCTGGGCGAACAACCTGTACCACCTGGCCTATGAAATCGTAAATTTACCGGGCAACGTGACCATCTCCTCCCGAGAGGGGGCAGTTGTCCTGCTCGAAGACCTGGTCCGTGAAGCCACCCGGCGTGCCCGACAAATCGTCGATGAGAAGAATCCCGAACTCGTGCCCGAAATGAAGGATAAGGTAGCCAGTGCTGTGGCATTGGGCTCGATCAAGTACCCGATGGTCTCACGAGAGAGTGGCAAGGTGGTCACCTTTGATTGGGAATCTGCGCTGGATATTAACGACCAGACGGCACCCTATATGCAGTATGCCTGTGTACGGGCTGGCAGTATTCTCCGTAAAGCTGGTGGATTGCCATCTGGAGAAACACCTGTCCCGGTGGATCTCCATCCAGCCGAGATCACACTGGTCGATCTGATCGCGCGCTTGCCGGATGAGGTTCAGAAAGCAGCCACAGATTACAAGCCGATGACCATTGCCAACCTGGCCTATGACCTGGCCAAGGCTTTCAATGACTTTTATCAGAACTGCCCGGTGCTGCAGGCGGATGAGCTCACACGCAACTTCCGATTGAAGCTGACCGCTGCCTCGCGTCAGGCAATCAGTAATTGTCTTTTCCTTCTGGGGATTACCACCCCGGAAGTCATGTGAAAAATCCATAAAAAAGGAGAATATGTACGTATGGCACCAATCCGAACACTGATCATGGGCGCTGCAGGGCGTGATTTCCATAATTTCAACACTTTTTTCAGGGACAACCCTGATTATGAAGTCGTTGCCTTCACTGCCACCCAAATCCCCAATATTGAAGGGCGCAAGTATCCAGCCGCTCTGGCGGGCAAGCAATACCCAAAGGGAATACCCATTTATCCGGAAAGTGAACTGGTTAAGCTGATCAAGACCTTGAAGGTGGCGCAGGTGATTTTCGCTTACAGCGATGTGCCGCATGAGCTGGTCATGCATAAGGCTTCACTGGTGAATGCTGCTGGCGCGGATTTTCGCCTGATGGGCACCGCTTACACGCAGATAAAATCAACCAGGCCGGTCGTATCCGTTTGCGCTGTGCGCACCGGTGCTGGTAAAAGCCAGACAACCCGCCGTGTCTCATTGATCCTGCGCGACATGGGTTTCAAAGTGGCTGCTATCCGCCATCCGATGCCTTATGGCGACCTGGTCAAACAGAAGGTGCAACGCTTCGCCACATACAAGGATCTCGATAAACATGAGTGCACCATCGAGGAGCGTGAGGAATATGAACCCCATCTGGATAATGGCATTATTGTCTATGCAGGTGTTGATTACGAAGCTATCCTCAGGCAGGCTGAAAAGGAAGTGGATATCATCCTGTGGGATGGTGGTAACAACGACTTTCCCTTCTATGTATCCGATCTCAATATTGTCGTGGCAGATCCCCACCGTGCCGGTCACGAGACACGCTATCACCCGGGTGAGACCAACCTCAACCTGGCAGATGTGTTCGTGATCAATAAAGTGGACACAGCCGATTCAGAGGCCGTAATTGCAGTACGCGATGCCTTGCATGCCATCAATCCCGGGGCACTCGTTATCGAGGCTGCTTCACCTTTATTCGTTGACAAACCCGAATTAATCCGTGGCAAGCGTGTGTTGGTGGTGGAAGACGGCCCAACGCTGACCCATGGCGAAATGGCATATGGCGCGGGTTATGTGGCCGCCCGTCGCTTCGGCGCTGCCGAGATCATCGATCCACGCCCCTTCGCGGTCAAATCGATTGCGGCCACCTATCAAAAATACCCCAATACCGGAAAGATCCTGCCGGCCATGGGTTATGGTGGAGCGATGATGAAGGATCTTGAGACCACCATCAATAAATCGGGTGCTGATCTGGTCGTGATCGCCACGCCCATCGACCTGAACCGGGTTATCAAAATTAAATTACCAACGCAACGCGTACGCTACGAGTTGCAGGAGATTGGCAAGCCGACCTTGGAGGACATCCTCAAGGCAAAATTCAAAAAGAAATAATCAGGAAAGTCATGTTCGTAGATCAGGCACGTATCATTATTCGTTCCGGCCGCGGTGGAGATGGTGCTGTCCATTTCCACCGCGAAAAGTTCGTGCCGCGTGGTGGACCGGATGGTGGAGATGGCGGCAGGGGTGGGCATATCATCTTTGAAGTGACCACCCACCTTAATACCCTGTCGACTTTCAGACATGTCACCCGTTTCGTTGCGCAGGATGGCGGACGTGGCAGCAAGAACAACATGTCGGGGAAATCCGCCCCGGATATCATTATAAAAGTGCCACCGGGTACCATGATCTATGATGCTGTCAGCAATGAATTGATCGGTGATTTGACTGACAATGGGCAACAGTTGACGGTGGCCAAAGGCGGTCGTGGCGGTCGTGGCAACCAGCACTTTGCCACCTCGCGACGCCAGGCACCGCGTATTGCCGAGAAAGGTGAGCCGGGCAGGGAACGGGAGTTAAAGCTTGAGTTAAAGCTGATCGCGGATGTCGCCATCGTGGGTGTTCCGAATGCGGGCAAGTCCAGCCTGCTGGCAGCGGTCAGTAATGCCAAACCGAAGATCGCCGATTACCCATTTACGACACTTGAACCCAATCTGGGTGTAGCCGAAATGGATGAAAACACCAGCCTTGTCCTGGCGGATATCCCCGGCCTGATAGAAGGAGCACATGCCGGGTCGGGTCTGGGTTTTGATTTTCTGCGCCATATCCAGCGTACACGTGCCATTATTCATATATTAGACGGTCTTTCTGAGGATCCGCTGGCGGATTTCAGCCAGATTAACTCTGAGATGGCACTCTTCGATCCCCGTCTTAAAAATCGCCCTCAGGTGGTGGCACTCAACAAAATTGATCTCCCGGATGTTAAAGCACGCTGGCCGAAAATCAAGGTTAAACTGGAAAAGAAGGGGTATAAACCACTGGCAATATCTGCCGTCAGCGGGGAAAATGTGAAGGAACTGTTATGGCAGGCATCCAAACAGTTGGCGCAGGCACCGACGATTGAGGAAAAAGCTGATTTACCGATCTACAAGCCGCCTGAGGATCCGCGAGAATTCCAGATCGAACGCTCAGGTGACGGATATGTCATTAAAGGGGCTGCCATTGAACGTGCCGCAGACATGACCTATTGGGAGTATGAAGATTCAGTAAGACGATTCCAGCAGTTGATGGAACGCCTGGGTGTTGATGATGCGTTGCGTGCAGCCGGAATCCTGGAAGGGCAAATTGTGTATATCAAGGATTATGAATTGATCTGGGAAGACTAATGCGCATAGGAGTATTCGGTGGAACATTCGACCCGGTGCACGTGGGTCACCTCATCCTGGCTAATGAATCTGCCAGCCAGCTGATTTTGGACAAGGTCCTTTGGATAGTGACTGCCGATCCACCTCACAAGGATGAGCGGGTCAGCCTGGTGGAAGATCGTCTGGCAATGGTAGCAATTGCCATTGATGATGATCCACTATTCGAAATATCAAGGATCGAGATCGACCGCCCCGGGCCGCATCTGGCTGTTGACACAATACGTTTACTGCATGAACTGTATCCACGGGATACATTGGTTTACTTGATGGGTGGGGATTCTCTGGAACAATTACCATCCTGGTACCAGCCTGAAGAATTCCTGGCGGTGTGTGATGAGATCGGGGTGTTGCGGCGCCCAGGCCATCAGATCAACATGAAGGCATTGGAAGAAGCATTACAGGGACTCATCGCCAAGGTGCGTTTCATTGATTCACCTTTAATAGATATCTCGTCAACACAATTAAAAGCTGCCATTGCTGCCGGGAAACCCTTTCGATATTCACTGCCGCCAGATGTTTATCGATACATTCTGGAACACAATCTCTATCGGTAATCATAAACATGGAAAACCGGGTAGACGATGTCATTATTATGGAAAGGTTTACTGTCTCATTGGTTTGGATGCACCAGGTATTGATATTAAGCGCGGTTACACTTCAGAGTAACTGTGGCTGATCCCTATAGATAATCAAACACCGGCCTGATCAGGCCGGTGTATAGAATACATTGGTCTTTTTTAGTTCAGATGGTTGTCAAGCCAGGCAATATTGTATTTGATCACTTCATATTTTTCCGGTTCGTTATGAGTTTCGTGATATAGGCCTTCCCAGACTTTCAGCTCCAGCTTGTCATCAAGACCTTTGGCTGCTTCCAGAATTTTCTGATAATCGACGATCTTTTCACGTGAACCGACCACCATTAAGATAGGACCGCGAATTTCATTCATATGCTTGAAAACCCACTCGCCATTCTTTAATAGCTCCCAACCCATGCGAGCAGTGATCTTGTCGTGTACCAATGGGTCAAGGCTGTAGTCCCGCACGACTCTTCCATCCCGACTCAGCCATGGGCGTTGCAGGCCATTTGTTAAAGTGATTTTCGGAGCAATATCGCTCATGACCTGGGCAAAAAATTTCTTTGTCGCCGGGACTCTTGCTCCCGGTTTGAACAACGGGCTGGTGGAAATAACCCCATCTACGTTGAGCTTGCTTGTCAGCCGGTAGAAGAGCACCAGCGAGCCACCCAGGCTGTGACCGTACAGGAATTGCGGTATACCCGGGTAAGCCGAACGTCCGGATTTGATCAGGAATTCGATATCAGTCACAAGTGTATCAAAACCCGGAGCATATCCTCTGGCACCTTCTGACCTGCCATGACCGCGCAGGTCCATGGTGTTAATAACATAACCGGCTTTGGTAAATTGCTCTGCAACATACCCATAGCGGCTCGAATGCTCACCCAGACCATGGATCAGATTGACCACAGCTTTGGGTGTCCCACTGGGAGCCCATCTTTGGGCTGCCAGGCTGACGCCGTCAAAGGCTTTTAAAGTAAATTCTGTATGTGTCATTAACTTTCTCCCTAAAGACATTTCTATCATCCCATAATGGTTTACGTTTATAATGGGACGGTCGCTATTATACACTGAAAACAGATGCCAAACTGGAATGAACACATTACAAATTTGATAAGTCGGGGCGGAGTTGATACCTGGATCCAGCCGCATGATTGGCTGATGATGAAGATTGCGGATTTACGCAATACGATCCTGGATATGTATCGCTTACTCAATCTTGGGGGGATGATCTTTCTGGTCATTGCGTTTACACACGGGTATCGCCATGATATCGCATGGCAGGAGAAACACAGCACGATTATGCCGGATATTGGGCATGATAACAGCATTCTGCATCATTTCTTAAACCTGGGGAAGATTGCCCGTGAATTCGCGGATTTTATCATTCATGTGATCAAGCTGGATGAGCACATGCACGCAGATAATCCATTATCCAACCATTGGCTTGTATGGGCAGAAAAACCTCTGGAGGTTTCACCATGAAAGGTGATCAAGAAATACTTGATCTTAAAATCCATCCACTGACAATCGAGCGGTGGGATGATCTGGAAGAATTATTTGGGCCGCATGGAGCCGATGGGGGTTGCTGGTGCATGTACTGGCGCTTGAAGCGCAGCCAGTTTGATGCAGGCCGGGGTGATTCCAACCGCAAGGCATTTAAACAAATCACTGCATCAGGGAGACCACCTGGTTTGCTGGCATATGAGGGGAAAAAGGCTGTCGGATGGATGGCCGTCGCCCCTCGTGATGAGTATCCCACCATGGACCGCTCAAGGGTATTGAAACGGGTGGATGTAAAGAAGGTCTGGTCGATTTCCTGTTTTTACACGGCCGCCAGTTATCGCAGGAAAGGTGTGACATTTGCTCTGATCGAAGAAGCCAAGGTGTTTGTTCATAAGCAGGGAGGAACGGTTCTGGAAGGATACCCAATCATCCCACATTCTGATAAGATATCCTGCGGCTCAGCCTACACTGGATTGATGTCCGCTTTTCTAAAAGCAGGTTTCAAGGAGGTGGCTCGTTACAGTGCCACCCGACCCATCATGCGATTTGAGTTATCAGGCAATCCAGAAGAGTCATATGAATGATCCAGGGGTTGAGAAACTGGCTGACATGTTGGCAAATTACTCAGTCGGTATTAAACCAGGTGACAAGGTCATCAGGGAAGCAAATGAGCTGGTGAAATCCCTGATCACGGCGGTTTATAAAAAGGTGTAACAGGCTGGCGGACTGTATTTACTCCAGTATATACTGACTGGTTTGGGTGAAGTCTTTTTTCGTGTCACTTATAAACACAGAAAGATCGCTTTGGCTAATTGATTTTATCAGGCAAGGATAGGAGTATTCGAGATGAGAGACCCACGTATTGAAAAACTGGCTGAGATGCTCGTAAAATACTCAGCGCCGATCAAACCCGGCGACAAGGCTGTTATCCAGGGCAGCAGTGTGGCCGCGCCCTTGATCCGCGAGATCTATAAACAGATATTACTAGCCGGAGGTCATCCAATGATCATGGCCAGTATCCCGGGCGTCGAAGAGATCATGTACAAGTATGCCAATGACGATCAGTTACAGTTCATACACGAAGGCCATCGCATTATCTTTGACAGTTATCAAGCCCGTTACGCCATCATCTGTGATGTAAACACGAAGGAGCTGACGAATGCCGACCCGGCACGCATGAGCCTTGCCCGGAAATCCCGAATGGAGATCTTTAAACGCTTTCTGGAGCGCATCGCTTCGAAGGAAATGGTTTGGACCGGGACCCTCTTTCCGACCCAGGCACATGCCCAACAGGCCGAAATGAGCCTGTCTGATTATGAGGATTTTGTTTACAACGCCTGCATGCCGGATTTGAACGACCCGATCGGTTACTGGAAAAGAATATCTGCTGAACAGCAGAAGATCTGCGATTGGTTGAAGGGCAAGAAGAAGGTGCATGTGACCGGACCTGAAACTGACATCACCCTCAGCATTGCCGGCCGGGAATTCATCAACTGCGACTGCCGTGAGAATGTACCGGATGGAGAGATCTTCACCAGCCCAATTGAGGATAGTGCCAATGGACACGTGTATTTCTCTTATCCGGCCATCAACGATGGTCATGAGGTTACGGGCATCCGCCTGATGTTGGAGAATGGCAAGGTGGTAAAAGCCACGGCTGAAAAGAACGAGGAATACCTGAATAAAATCCTGGATACCGATGAAGGCTCCCGCTTCCTGGGTGAATTCGCTATTGGTACGAATAAGGGTATCACCAAGTTTACCGGTGAGATCCTGTTCGATGAGAAGATCGGTGGCAGCTTCCACATGGCGGTCGGTGCAAGTCTGCCTGAGGCTGGTGGCAAAAATGTATCCTCGATCCACTGGGACATGGTCTGTGATCTGCGTGGTGGTGGTGAGATCAGCGTGGATGACCAGGTCATCTACAGGGACGGAAAGTTCGTCATTAAATTCTAAGAATACGGGACTCATCACAACTTACAGTCCAAAGGAGTTCATATTTTATGATAGATCAACGTGTGGAGAAACTGGCTGACCTGCTGGTCGGATATTCAACGCCCATAAAACCCGGGCACAAAGCGTTCATATATGGCGGTTCTGCAGGTGCGCCATTAATGCTGGCGATCGCAAAAAGGGTTCTACTGGCCGGTGGTCATCCGGCCATTTTCCCTTCCCTGCCTGGATACGACGAGATGTTCTTTAAGATTGCTTCTGATGAACAGTTGAAATTCGTCCACGATTACCAGCGGAATCTCTTTGAGACTTATGATGCACGTTATGCGATCCATAGCGACAGTAATACCAAATCGCTATCCAATATAGAACCCTCTCGAATGGTTCTCCATGGTCAGGCGCGCGCCGATATCATGAAGACCTTTATGGAACGCTCAGCAAAGAAGGAATTACGTTGGTCAGTCGTACTTTTCCCAACTGAAGCTCACGCGCAGCAAGCCGAGATGGGTCTGGCCGAATATGAGGATTTCGTTTATAACGCCTGCATGCCGGATATGAATGACCCGGTCGGGTATTGGAAGATGGTCTCAGCCGAGCAGCAAAAGATCTGTGACTGGTTGAAGGGCAAAAAACAGGTTCATGTGACCGGCAAAGATACCGAACTGATGCTCAGTATCGAAGGACGCACTTTTGAGAATTGCGACTGCCATGAAAATGTACCGGATGGGGAGATATTTACAGGACCGGTGGAGGATTCCATCAATGGGCATGTTTGTTATTCCTACCCGGCCATCTATAACGGTCGGGAGGTAACCGGAGTTCGCCTCTGGTTCGAGAACGGCAAGGTGGTTAAAGCGACTGCTGACAAGGGCGAAGATTTTTTGATCAAGACGCTGGATACCGATCAGGGTTCACGATATGTGGGTGAGTTTGCGATTGGAACCAATTACGGTATTTCTAAATTTACCGGAGAATTGCTTTTTGATGAAAAGATTGGCGGTTCCTTTCATATGGCGGTTGGTGCCGGGTATCCTGAAACCGGCAGCCGGAATGAATCCTCTGTTCACTGGGATATGATCTGTGATTTACGCGATGGTGGCGAGATCACAGTGGATGGAATACCCTTTTATAAAAATGGCAAATTTTTATTGGATTTGAAATGACGGTTACCCAATCCACTGAAAATACCAATCCTTCTGGCAGAGGGTCGAAATCAGGCTGTGGCACCATTGCATTACTCACAATGCTTGGCCTGTATCTGGCATTCCTTACAATTGGATTCCTGATCGCTGCCACACTCACCTGGGAATTTGAATTTGAGGGCTTGATTGGTTTTGCCTGGCTGCGGGCTGCCATTCAGGCGGGTTATGCATGTGGATTGTTGATATTCCTGGTACCGTTTGCTCTGTGGTGGAAGAGTCAGCCATTGCGTCGATATTTTCGTACCTTTTCATTTGGGTCTGCTTATGTATTGATCATGTCTTTATCGCGCCTGGGCCAGGTGCAGGATGCCCAGATGGCAGCCCTGATTCAGATTGGGTTATCCCTGATGATCTTCCTGGTATTGATTTACATCAGCCGAAACAGGCAGGTTGCGCTCGGTGAATGGATCAAACCTTCTGCTCATGCACAATGGCTGATGCCGTTATTGTTCACCGGTACTTATGCGTTGGTCTGGCTCGCGGTTGGTGCGCTTGGTTCCTGGCTGGATACCATGCTGAACCTGGTTGTTGGAATCAGTTTTGGTATCATTGTCACCATTTTATTGCGTCTGGGTGTTTTTCCAGGGGAGAAACTTGCGTCAACAAGTGGTGGATTCTCAGCCAGTCATGGTTTTATTGTTTCTGTACTTTTAACCATCATGCTGGCAGGTATCGCCCCTAATGGACTGCAATACCTGTTATTGCTGGTCATTCCGCCAATTGGATGGCTGCTGCCATTGTTGACAATCATTTCAACAGAATCATCAGGAAAACGAACAGGGTTCCCGGTGCTGCTTTTGGTCAGTTTGGCGGTTGCTGTTCCATTTATATTGGTGGATGGAGATGAACTGGCACTCGTGATCTCGGTCAGCAAGGGTGAGTTGCTATCATGGATTCTGCTGACCGCACTGGCCTCCCTGTTGGTGGTCGGCATGGCTTTTCTCTGGTTATGGGCGAAGCGAAAAGCTTTACCGAAATGGAACTTTTCCAATCTGGCTGCTCTAAGCTGTGTGCTTTTATTGATAGGTATAAGCATCTTGTTATTTCAACATCCGGGTCCGGTTTTCAATGGAGAACGTTTGTTTGTGATTTTAAAGAACCAGCCAGATATCAGCCAGGCGGCGAACATCACCGACTATGATGCACGTCGCACCTATGTTTATGAAGCATTGACCTCTCATGCATTGAAAACACAGGCTGGATTGCATCAGGTACTGGATGAGTATCACATTGCTTATCAATCTTATTATCTGGTTAACGGGTTGGAAGTGAATGGGGGTCCATTGATTCGGCTGTGGCTGTCGAAACAGCCGGAGGTTGACCGGATTTTGGATAATCCCATCCTGCGTCCACTTCCGGCTACAATACCCGTTGCCAGAGGTGGGATGGATGAGTCACCAACCCAACCTGACTGGAATCTGACCATGATTCGTGCACCGGAGGTCTGGGAGGAGCTGGGTATAACCGGCGTGGGTATCATCATCGGGCAATCTGACAGTGGTGTGGATGGCATGCATCCGGAACTGGCTGACCGTTATCGTGGAAGAGGGGAAGGGGATGATTATAACTGGTTGGACCCATGGAATGGCAGCCAATCACCCACCGACATCGGTGGACATGGAACGCATACACTGGCAACAGCTTTGGGAAGCCATGTTGGCGTCGCTCCGGGGGCAGGCTGGATCGGGTGTGTCAATCTGGCTCGCAACTTGGGGAATCCGGCACGCTATCTGGATTGCATGCAATTCATGCTGGCTCCCTACCCGCAGGATGGTGATCCTTTCACCGATGGAGAGCCCACACGGGCAGCGCATGTATTAACCAACAGCTGGGGTTGCCCGGAGGTGGAAGGTTGTGATGAATCGATCTTTCAACCAGCAATGAATGCATTCGAAGCGGCAGGCATCTTTGTTGTGGTCGGTGCCGGGAACAATGGTGATGCAGGTTGTGGAAGTGTCACCGACCCACCGGCGATCTATCCGGAGAACCTCACAGTTGGTGCTGTGGATATCAACTCCATGTTGGCCAGCTTCAGTGCAAAAGGACCGGCAAACCTGGCCGGGCAGGTGTTGATAAAACCTGATTTGGTCGCGCCCGGTGTTGATGTTCTTTCTGCTTTTCCCGAAGCAACATACCAAATATCCAGTGGAACATCCATGGCAACTCCACATGTGGCTGGAGCGGTTGCCTTATTATGGTCTGCTAATCCGGAATTGATTGGTGATATTCAATTAACGCGTAGAATCCTCGGGGAAACAGCCATAAACCTGCAGGTCACAGCTGTATCGGGTGCTTGCGGTAATGTGGTCAACACACCCAATAATCTGGTGGGTTATGGCTTATTGGATGTATATGCCGCTGTCGAGCGTGCATTGGAAGAGAGATGATCACTGATCTTGTTTTCTTCATATACCAGCAACCAATATTCATTTTGGGGTTTGATTAAATGAGAGATAATCATTCACCAGTTTCTCTCTCTGGCTTGAGCGACGATGAAGTCCTGGTCAAAGCGGTTGCTGGCGATAAGGAAGCATTTGGTGTCCTTTATGAGCGATATGTCGGCCGGATCTATACATATATCTACTACCGGACTGGCAATACGCATGACGCTGAGGACTTGACCGCCAGGGTATTCTATCGTGCGATAGAACATATCAAACGCTACCGGCAGCGTGGTGTGCCTTTTTCAGCCTGGCTGTACCGGATTGCGCATAACCTGGTGGCTAACTGGCATCGCGATCGCCAGCGTCGACAGGAAGTGCCAATTGATGATGTGATCAATCTTCAGGCGAAGATCGACCCGCCTGAACTGACTATGATGAATACGATGGACGTTGAACGGTTGATGAAAGTCATCCAGTCATTGTCACCTGAGAGGCAGGAATTAATTATCTTGAAGTTTGTTCAGGAGTTATCCAATGCAGAGATCGGCAGGATCATGAGGCGCAGCGAAGGAGCGATCAAAAGCTTATATCACCGGACACTGCTGTCGCTGCGGGATGACTTGGATTTTCTTGTTTATGAAATAGACGGGAGCCACCCAGATGAAAACGCTTAAAATTGTTACAGACAGTTCTGCGGATATGCCGAATGGCTGGGCACAGAAATATGGTATTAACATACTGCCCATAAACATCCATTTTGGCGACAAGACCTACCGCCAGGGGATTGACCTGTCGAACGACCAATTCTATGAGCTTGTCGAGCAGACACAAAAGATCCCCAAGACCTCATTGCCAACTCCCGGTCAGATCATTGAGTTCTATGAGAAGATTGCCAAGGCAGGTGATCAGATATTATCCATTCATGTATCCTCAAAAATGTCTGGCACGCTGGCGATGGTCGAACAAGCTGCACATGAGGTCGCTGGCCGGTTTAAGGTGACTCCCTTTGATTCCGGTGGCGGTTCTGCCATGCTGGCATACCTTTGCATGGAAGCGCGTATATTGGATAAAGCGGGCGCAACCATTCAGGATATCGTGGATAGACTGGCCTACATCCGCCGAATGATCACGATCATATTCACTGTTGATACCCTGGATTTTGCCAGATTGAGCGGCCGTGTGAACCGGCTTCAGACTTCTTTGAGTTCATTATTGAAGATCAAACCCATCATCGCATTAAAAGAAAATGGCAGCCTGGATATCACCGAGAAGGTTCGAACGCGCGGACGGTCAATTGATAGACTTCTTGAAATGGTCAAACAGCGGGTCGGTGATCGCAAAGTCAATATTGCGGTTGTACATGCACGTGATCTGCAAACTGCCCGTGATATTAAGAACCGCGTTAGTAAGTTGTTGAATGTAAAAGACTTGATCACTACCGAACTGAGCATTTCTGTTGCCGCCCATCTTGGGCCGCGTACTGTGGGATTAGTCGCATATCCGGTGGATGAAGGATGATCATTTATGGCCAGCAGATCCGCTCAAACCTCACAACATTCAACTTTGATCAGCGGCCTTGAGAAAAGGTTGTCATCGACCATTAAACCGGTGAAACCAGATGGTGATTTTGTTCAACGACTTAAAGAGCGCCTTGCTTCAACACCATCCTTAAATGTCGAGCAGGAGGTTACTCCCGGATTATTACTTGCGATACTGGGACTATTGTTAATGATACTCGGATTTTTCCTGGGAAAACATCTCTGGAAGTACTTGTTCCCTGCCAGTCAGGATGATTGACCTGGCTTATCAGTGTTTTTTGGGGGATCCTATTCTTTTAGATTCAATTTTGTGATTAACTCGCTTTGAGATGGTTCGGTAAGAGTGGATCCATCTGGAAATAGCAATGTGGGCACCGATCGGTTCCCGTTATTGGTCTTAATAACGAAATCTTCTCCGACTTTATCTTTATCGATGTCAATATAATCGTACACTACCTGGTAATGATCGAGAATTTTTTTTGTGTTACGAGACATGAAACACCAGGCTGTTGCGTATAGTTTGATTTTCGGAGTGGTGTCTTCCATGTTTTTATCCTTTATCTCCTGCTGACCGATTACATTGGCAATATAGTGAATCATACTTTGTGCTTCTGATATAAGATCGATGTTGTCTGGCAGATGATGATCATGATTAACCCGCTGGCAAAGGTGAAGGGCAGTCGTTCGCATTTCATCGGACACATCTGGCTGTCTGGAGAACTCCTGAAGAAGCGTATAGTAATTATTGGTATGCCTGCCATGGTCAACCTGCTCGAAATAGCGCCTGACCGCCTGGCCGGCAGCTCGCCGGGCCAGCACGCGCGAACGACCTTCCAGATTGTCCTGTGCGGCAGCTCTTGCAGCGTTTAATTCATCTTCGGCTTCATCCTGCCAACTGGATCTCATGATCCAATTTTACCTGATAGAAGCATACTGCGCATCAGATAATGGATGAATAGTGTAAAATAAGGCTCAATTAATCTCGGTCCATTGATGTATGAATAATGAAATTTCAAAATCTCATTAATAGCCGTTTTGGTGTTGGCAGTGCTCTTTTATTTGGGCAATTGATGCCCCGCATTATCGGTTATCCTCTTGCCAGGAGGATAGCCGGTTGGTTTTCCAGCAGCGAAAGCAGCTCACTGGTCAAAGCCATGCGAGTCAACCAGTGGGTAGCCCATCAGGGGTCATTGACCTCTGATCAATTGGATGTTTTGGTCAACAAAGTGTTCGAGAATTCAAGCCGAGCGCTGTATGACCTGTATCATAATTTGCACAGTGCCAAACTCATCAACCGAATGGTTGATTATTCAGATCACTTCTCATATATGTTGGAAAGGTATCAAAAAAGCGGAAAAGGGTCCATGATGGTGGCACCACACCTCGGCAGCTTCGATATTGGCGGTCTGGCACTGGCAATACGGAAAGTATCGTTCCAGACGTTGTCCTACCCCAATCCGGGTGAAGGCTATCAGTTACAAAACTATATTCGTGAGAAATTTGGTTTATTGATCACACCCATGTCGGTTTCCAGTATGCGCGCGGCTGAGCAGCGTTTGCGTGATAACGGTCTGGTATTAACCGGTTTGGACCGGCCGCTGCCGGGATCAAAATACCAACCAAATTTTTTTGGCAGGAGAACGGCTTTACCGGTTTCATATATTCCCATGGCGATTAAAAATAATGTGCCGGTCATGGTGGTATGTTGTTATGCAGATGGTGATCGGTATATCCTCGATGCTTCAGACCCGGTGGAGATGATCAAATACAAGGATCACCAGGAGGAAATTGAACGTAACGCCGAACATGTATTAGCCGAAGCAGAGCGAATGATCAGTGCTCACCCGGAGCAGTGGTTTATGTATTACCCACTTTGGCCGGAATTATCAGACCCTTTCGGATAAGCCCACAGGTACTCATTACCCATCAAATTCAAGACAGGATACCTGACAAATCACATTATCTGCATGGTTTATATTTCCCCATTCCTGGTACTATACAGTCCTCTTAATGATTTCTTATACCGGGGGCGTAACAGAGTAAATATGCGTGGGTTTATATAAATGCGCTGCATGCACTACCCATGAATTTGGGTGATGCAACGGTAAAGTATAATAACTGATCATAGCAACATAAAAGACTGTCTGTGGGAGTTGGTTAATGCAAAAAATTGATGAGCATAAACGGATAAATGATATTCTGTTGGGACCTCTGGAACGACCGGCATTGGCTTGGCTGGCAGAACACATGCCCAGGTGGGTGACCCCTGACCTATTAACACTGATCGGGCTTTTTGCTTCATTGTTGATCTTTGTCAGTTACTGGCTGACCCAAAAAAGCAGTGCCTTCCTGTGGCTGGCAAGTTTCGGGTTTATTCTAAATTGGTTTGGTGACAGCCTGGATGGCACATTGGCTCGTCATCGCAAGATAGAACGTCCCAAGTACGGATTTTTTGTGGATCATATCATCGATGCAATTGATGAAGTAATGGTCTTTCTGGGACTGGGTTTATCTCCATATGTAACCTTCACGATTGCCAACCTGGCGCTTGTGGCATATCTGTTGATATCAGTCCAGGTATATATATCAACAGCTGTACACAGCGTTTTCAAGATTTCCTATGGGAAACTGGGGCCCACCGAGATCAGATTGATCGCCATCCTGGCCAACACGGTCATATTTTTCCTGGGTAATCCACTGGTCGGTTTACCCTATTTTGGACAGGTGGCTCTCTACGATGTGATTGTAGGTGCCGTGGCAGCCATATTGATGTATATTTTCATTTCAAGTTCAATTCTCCAGATGCGCACACTTGCCAAAGAGGATTCAGCTCATCAGGATAAAAAGAAATAGGTCTGTCAGTGATATATAAAGAGTGCAGCCCCCAAAATGGGCTGCACTCTTTATATAATTTAAAGGGGATGAAATTCAGTCCATCCTAGTGCAACAGCAATGGGAAGATCATTTGGATCAATATGCCGGCCGCAAGAACCGAGGCAACCTGACCGGCGGCATTGGCACCCAACGCATGCATCAGGATGAAGTTTTGATTGTCGACTTCAAGCGCGACTTTCTGAACCAGACGGCCACTCATCGGGAAAGCGCTGATTGCTGCAGCCCCAACCAATGGATTGATTTTCCGACCTGAAAGGGCGCAAACCAATTTTCCGAATAACAGCCCGCCGATCGTGTTTAGGGCAAAAGCAAGCAACCCAAGGATCAATACCCGCAAGGTTCCGGTATTAAGAAATTGTGCTGCCTGCATGGTTGATCCGATGGTAAGTCCCAGGAAAATGGTTGCTGTGTTGGTGATGGCGTTTTTGGCGGTCTCTGTTAATCCAGCCACCACAGCTGATTCCTTTAGTAAATTACCCAGCATGAGGGTGGCAATCAGGGGAGCTGCTTCTGGGAGGAAAACACCCGCAAAAATGGTCAAAAGTATAGGAAAGAGAATGACCGTCATTTTGGCAACCGGCCGCGGGGCATATTCCATGTGAATACCACGTTCTGCCTTGGTCGTAAACAAGCGCATCAGTGGAGGTTGAATGATTGGAACCAGGCTCATATAAGAGTACGCCGTGACTGCGATGGCTGCAGCCAACCCTGGGGTTTCGAAAAGGGAGCCAAGCTTGCCGTTGACATATATGACCGTTGGTCCATCAATTGCGCCGATCATGCCGATGGCGGTCGATTCAGCAAGGTTGAATCCGAGCAAGAGTGAAACCACCAGCGTGGCAAATATACCCAGATGGGCAAGTGCGCCCATGACGAACATGATCGGCTGGCTCAACAGTGGGCGCATATCCAGCATGGCACCAACGCCCAGGAAGATCAAAAGTGGGAACAATTCGTTATCGATACCGGCTTTGTATAGTATCCCAAAGAAACCATCCGGACCGATCATATTGACCGATACCGGCAGATTGCCAAGGATGCAACCGAAACCGATCGGGATCAGCAAGGTTGGCTCGTATTCCTTAAAGATCCCCAAATACATCAATACCAGGCCTATCACAACCATAATCAGCTGTTGCCAGGTGATTTCCAGGAAACCTCCGAGTAAACCAGAAAGATCGATGCCTTCCATAATAGTATCCTTTCTGCCTACTCGATATCCATGAGCGGTGCGCCATGGGCAATATTACTGCCGAGACTCACGTGAATCCGTGTTATGGTACCGTCACGCTGTGAACGGATCACATTCATGGCTTTCATGGCTTCGATCACACAGATCTCATCATTCGCTTTGACTTTTTGACCTGACTGGACCTTGATTGCATTAATTACTCCCGGCAGGGGTGCTCTGATAGTTCCAGGCCCCGCTGTAACCGGTTGTTCTGCTGCCGGTGTTACGCTCGCGGATCCGGTCACAGGGGCCTTGGCTTTCAAGGTCTTGGCCGGCGTTGATTTTTCCATTCGGGTTGTGTCTTCAGCCATTACGGTAAATATTTCACCATTCACTTTTACCTGGACTTCATCCTGACGAGGATCACCCAAGAGTTCAACCTCATAGGTAGTGTCTTTGATTTTTAAGTGGTACTGAGTCATTTCGCTCTCCTGATAGTTGATGATTGGGTTAGTCGCCGGTGGAGTTGGAATTGCCGCCAGGCATTCACTTCTCCAGGTTGGGTTCCATCACCGGCCATGGTCATTTCACTTTGCGCTTTCGCGATTGCCACAGCAATCGCTGCCACCAAACCAAGGTTCGACTTTTTCCCGGTTTTGGATGCAGCCTGAAGCTGTGGGGCGGCTTCTTCAACTGTGTCTTCTTCTGGTTTATCTTTGATATGCTTCGTCATGAGGGAAACGACACCGGCCAGTAGTGCAAGGATTAGCAGAAGAGCAAAAATCCCGATACCAGAAATCTTCAACGCGTCGAGAAGGATATTTTCCATTATTCGCACCTTTATCCGTTATAACGGAATGTTTCCATGTTTTTTGGCCGGTGCAAGGCTCTGTTTATTGCGCAGAACCTCGAGGGCAGAGATCAATCGTTGGCGGGTCTCACTGGGAAGAATGACCTCATCCACATAACCAGCTGCCGCTGCCCGGTAGGGGTTGGAGAACTTGGTTTTATATTCTTCCACCAGTTCTCCCCGCATTTTTTGTGCTTCCTCGGGGGGTTTCTGCTTGAGGTCTCTGCCATAAAGAATGTTCACAGCTCCCTCCGCACCCATCACGGCAATTTCAGCTGTGGGCCAGGCAAAAGCCAGGTCAGCATGGAGATGTTTCGAGCCCATCACGATATAAGCGCCTCCATAAGCTTTGCGGGTGACCACCGAGATTTTCGGGACCGATGCTTCTGAGAAAGCAAAAATGATTTTGGCACCATGGCGGATAATGCCATTGTGCTCTGTTACGCTACCTGGCATGAAGCCGGGTGTGTCTACAAAAGTGACAAGCGGAATATTGAAAGCATCACAGAAGCGGACAAAGCGGGCGATCTTATCAGATGCATTGATATCGAGGACGCCTGCCATGGATGCCGGTTGGTTTGCAGCAATACCGATGCTTTCGCCGTTCAATCGTGCAAAACCCACGACAGCATTGGTGGCATATCTGGCGTGAATTTCAAAAAAGGAGTCTTTATCAACGACCCTGTTGATGGCATCCAAAATGTTGTAAGTCTGATTGGGGTTTGATGGGACCAGACTGTCCAAAGCTTTATCAGCTCTGAATGGGCTGTCGTTGGTGGCTATGGGGGTGGGTGTGGAAGCGTTGTTATCCGGGATGTATTCCAGTATCTTTTTAACGATTGCGAAAGTTTCAGCCTCTGTTTGACCGACCAGGTGCGCCACGCCTGAGATCGAACTGTGGGTGGTTGCCCCACCAAGTGTCTCCGCATCCACAACCTCGTGGGTCACTGCTTTGATGACTTCAGGACCGGTGATGAACATGTTGCTGATTCCCTGTGTCATCACGACAAAGTCGGTCAGGGCGGGTGAATAAACCGCACCCCCAGCGCACGGTCCCATGATGATACATATCTGAGGGATAACACCAGAGGCCAGAACATTTCGATAGAATACTTCACCAAAAGCAAACAGGCTGAATACGCCTTCCTGTATCCTTGCGCCACCGCCATCATTGATGGCGATCACTGGAACCCCGGCATCCATTGCCAGATCCATTAAACGGGCAACTTTTTGGCCGGCGACTTCACCAAAAGAACCACCCATGACGGTGAAATCCTGGGCATAAACGCAAACCTTGCGTCCATTGATCTTTCCAAAACCGGCGATCATGCCATCACCAGAGATCTTTCCCTTGTCGAGACCAAAATCCGTGTGGCGATTAAGCATCATCCCATTTAATTCTTGAAATGAACCCTTATCCAGTAGGGCACCGATTCGCTCGCGGGCGGTTAGTTTGCCTTTTTCCTTTTGTTTGGCAATCCGGTCCTCTCCGCCACCCAAATAGGATATTTCCCGCATTTTTTGTAATTCTACAATTTTGGGATCTTCTTTTGGCATTTTTTTACCTCGATTGGTATGATTTTATGATTGCTTGATCGTAAATTGATGGAAAAACCGACTTTCAGATTGTAATACAACCTGTCATCAATTACAGGTAGTAAAAGGCACTTATTTTCCCTGACTATCTTCTATTTAATAAGTGTTTTCCAAGAAATCAGTGTTTGCAGCATAAAAATCCACTCGAAAGTGACAATTGACCATCGATATGCCTTACATTTGACGACTTGATTTTTACCGTTTGAATGGTGATAATAATAAGATAATGGCTTTAAGCGGGTGGCTTAAAAGCTGGGAGTGTATTTATTAACATCTGAAGATTGATTGCCATTTCCATGAAAGGAGTGGTTGGACGAAATAACGAACAGCAGGGTTCTCTCAACCAAAAATATTAATACATACATTGTTTTTCTTCAATAATTAAACCCATGCATCCATTGATGCACAATCCACCCAAAGGAGGATGTGAACCATGAACAATGCGCATCCAGGACTTCCCGAATTCGATTACATCAAACCTGCCACACTTGCTGAAGCCAGCCAGTTTTTGGTACAGCATGAAAACGAATCTCGTCCCTTTATGGGCGGGACCGATATCATCGTGCGCATGCGAGATGGTTTCTGGAAGGATAAATACCTGGTTGAGGTCAAGCATCTGGAAGGTATGACCTCTATCCATTTTGACCCGGTCAAAGGATTGACCATCGGGGCGGCAACCAGCATGAACAATGTGGCAGCCCATCCGGACATACAAAGGTATTATCCTTTGTTGGCAGAAGCGGCAAATAGTGTCGCCAGTTACCAGTTGCGCAATCGAGCCACCGTCGTTGGCAACATATGCAATGCTTCGCCTGCCGGCGATACCACCGGCGCTTCCATGGTACTGGGAGGTGTTCTGAGTGTTCATGGAGCAGGTGGTCTAAGAACAGAGCCACTGACAACCTTCTTCCTGGGCCCCGGTAAAACAGTTCTCAAGCCTGGTGACATTGTCACTGCTATCACCTTCCCGATTCCTCCCAAGGGCTGGGCTGGAAAATACATCAAGCTTGGGCGCAATGCACTCAGCGATCTATCGATTGTGGGTGTTACCGTACTCGGTTACCCCGATGCAGCGACCAAATCCGGATACCGCTTTCATATTGTGCTTGCTTCAGTTGCGCCGGTGCCCTTTGTGGCAGCAGCAGCAGAAGCTGTGCTCGCGGAGAAGACGATCAGTGATGATGTGTTGGATGCTGCCGCCGCTGCAGCGATGGATGGTTGCAAGCCAATCGACGACGTACGCAGCAGCGCCCGCTATCGTAAGTTGATGGTTCGCAACTTAACCCGCAAAGCCCTGGATGAAGTCTGGACCAAGATCAAATGAGCAGCGGAAAACGGAGAAACCCATATGTCAACTCATAAAATCACTGTCAAAATCAATGGTGGACTCGAACAGGTCGAAGTTCCCTCGAACATGTCTCTGTTGTCCATGCTGCGTGAAAAACTGGCTTTGACCGGTGTCAAGAACGGTTGTGCTGCTGGTGAATGTGGCGCCTGTACGATCATGATGAATGGCGAACCAGTCAACAGCTGCATGGTTCTGGCGGTTGAAGCTGATGGCGCAGAACTGGTTACGGTGGAGGGGCTGACCACTGAAGGAAAACTCGACGCGATTCAAGAAGCTCTCATTGATAAGAATGCTGTTCAATGCGGCTTCTGCACACCTGGCATCCTGATTTCTGCCAATGCTTTACTAACTCGTAACCCGAATCCCAGCGAGACTGAAATTCGTGAAGCTCTGGTGGGTAACCTGTGCCGGTGCACCGGGTACATCCGCATCATTGAGGCGGTAAAGGCAGCCGTCGAAATGCATAAGGAGGAAGCATAGCGCAAAACCTGCTTGGGAATTAATGATTCCCGGGCATGCGCCCTGCTGAATGGAGGAATAATGGAAAACCCCAAAATATCCAAAGATAAAGTCCCTGCTCCTGTCGGTGAAAGCATTACCCGTGTGGATGCGTACGACAAGGTCACCGGAGCTGCAATTTTTACCGATGATATTCAATTCGGACCTGGTTTGCTGTTTGCCCGTATTAAACGAAGCCCCTACCCGCATGCGAAAATTTTAAAAATTGATGGCAGTAAAGCACTGGCATTGCCGGGTGTCAAGGCTATCGTTACCGGAAAGGATTATCCGGGGTATACCGGTTTATACCTGCAGGACCGGCAAGTTTTCGCTACTGAAAAGACTCGATTTGTGGGTGAACCGGTAGTGGGTGTCGCTGCAATCACTGAAGAACTGGCTGAAAAAGCCCTTGATCTGATCGATGTTGAATATGAACCGATGCCAGCCGTTTTAGATCCGGAATTTGGGGCGAGCAAGGAATCTCCGCTGATACATCCCAAACTCGGTGAGTATACTGTTGCGAATTTCATTTTTCCACAGGCGGGCACCAATATTTCCAACCATTTCAAGATTCGCAAGGGAGATGTCGATGGTGCCTGGAAGGATTGCGCCGCAATCGTTGAGCACCGTTACCAAATTCCACATGTTCAGCACGTCCCGATTGAAACACATATTGTCATTGCACGCGCCGAAGATAGTGGCAAGATCACCCTCTGGTCTACGTCACAGTCACCGTTTGCGCAGCGTAACCTGATTGCTCAGGCATTGGGTATCTCACATAGGGATATCGAAGTGATTGCGCCCTATGTGGGGGGCGGCTTTGGCTGCAAAGCTGGCGCAAGCATGGAATCATTAATTGTCGCCATCGCCATGAAAGTACGCGGTCATCCGGTTAAACTACGCCTGACCCGCGAGGAGGAGTTCTTTACCGCTTTTGTACGCCAGGGTTTGGTGGCATATCATAAGATGGGTTGCGACAAGAATGGCAATATCTTGGCGATGGAAACCAAATTCTACTGGGACAGCGGTGCCTATACAGAATATGCTGTCAATATGACCCGTGCCTCCGGGTATAGCTCCACTGGGCCTTATGATGTTCCAAATGTCAAAACGGACAGCTACTGTGTCTATACCAACCATCCCGTCACCGGTCCCATGCGTGGGTTTGGTATGCCTGAAATTCATGTGGGGCTGGAACAATGCATAGATGAATTGGCTTACAAAATAAAGATGGATCCAGTTGAATTCAGGAAATTGAACTGTGTCCAGGGTGGAGATATCATTGTTACCGGCATGGTCATGCACCCCGTCGGACTGACTGAATGTATAGAAAAAGCAGCCAAGGCAATCGAGTGGGGTAAAAAGGAAAAACCTTCAAGCCCCAACAA
>JAFGXF010000031.1 GCA_016936755.1 Anaerolineaceae bacterium
ATAGTCTGTGGTTCCTCTCATTAACCGCGAAGGTCTGGTCGGTGGATTGACACGAATGGGAATATGAACAACCTGAGTATGATTGGCCCCAGCCTGGATCAAGGTTTCTAGTGTATAGGAGTATGTACTAAGCACGTTCGTTCGTAATGCCGTTTCACGGTTAAGCGCCCGAAACCCACTGGTCGCATCCGGGATCTGCATACCTGCAGCCCTCCCAACCAGCATGCTGCCTGCTTTTTGCAGGAATCGCTTTATTGGAGAGAAACTCGCCACACTGAGTACCCCTCGATCACCAATCACGAGTCCGGCTTTTCCATCCAGGATTGGTTGAATCAACTTTGCGATATCACCAGCATGATATTGATTGTCGGCATCCGTATTAACAATAATATCCGCACCCCGCCTTAAACATTCATCCAACCCGGCCGCATACGCCCGTGCCAAACCGCCATGATTCTGCAATGAAAGGACATGGGTAACACCCGCCCTGCCAGCTTGTTCTATTGTCTTATCCTGGCTACCATCGTCAATAATTAATGTCTCGATTACCCCGATCCCAGCTAATTTTTGGGGTAACTGACGAAGCGTGTCACCAATTGACCCTGCTTCGTTATAACAGGGGATCTGAATGATGAGTTTTTTACCTTGTTCAGGTTTTATCATCTCAAGCCCGCCAGAATCCCACCCGGATTGGGCGCATATCTTCTGCGGTGATAAAAGCTTCTGGCTCGGTTTTTAATACAAGGTTCTCGAAGCGTGGGACATCACGGCGAAGGATGGAACTGTTCAGCAATGAGACCTTTCCATCTTTACCACGCGCCCGGATTTCAGTTACAGCAAAACCTGCGCGCCGTAATGCTTTCGCCAACTTCAGACCCTGTTTAGAGCTGATAACACGCATTGCGATATGGCCAATGGCAAGACGCTCTTCGATAAACATACCCAGGACGTTCCCTGTGGCAAAACCCGCGGCATACCCAATAATATTCAGTATGTTGTTTAGGTTGGAAAGAACGGTACTGATGGCAATAACAAAAACCAGCGATTGCAGAAAACCAAGGATCCAGGCGATTAGCCTTTTCCCCTTCACCACAAACAACAATCGCAATGTGTCCAGCGACATGTCAGTAACACGTAAAAGAAAAATCACTAAAGCGGAAATCCAGATATTGTCAGATAAAACGATAGTCATGGTCTATTTCTTCTTCATTGCGGGAAGGTAATAATCACCAATGTATTCCTTCAACATTCGCCGGGTGTTAAATAGGGGTGTCAATGTGCGAATCGATTCCTTCATTCTCGCAATCCATTGTGTGGGTATGTTTTCAGAAGACCGGTTTTCGTAATACATTGGGATGATATCATTTTCCAAGGTGTTATACAAATCTGAAGCATCCTGGGTGTCTTGCTCATGCGGATCTGTGACATTCGTATCCACACCAATTGCCCATCCATTATTACCATTATATCCTTCCCGCCACCAGCCATCCAATACCGAGAAATTTAATACACCATTCATAGCTGCTTTTTGCCCGGAAGTACCCGACGCTTCAAGGGGTCGGCGCGGAGTATTCAGCCAGATATCAACTCCCTGTACGAGATACCGGGCAATATTCATATCATAATCTTCCAGGAAGACAAGGCGTCCACCGCCACGGGCATTTTTTACTGCCCGATATAATTCTTGAATCAACAACTTCCCAGGTTCATCCGCTGGATGCGCTTTACCCGCAAAAATAATCTGAAGGGGGGCATTGGCCGTATTGAGTAATCGCAATAAACGTTCAAAATCCGACAGTATCAAATTTGCCCGTTTATAGGTGGCAAATCGCCGCGCAAAACCAATTGTGAGTATGTACGGATCAAGCAGCACGCCACCGGCCACCACCTGTATGGACGCCAGGTTGCCTGCCATCCATTGCCTCCTAATCCGTTCACCAACATAGGATGTCAATTTACGCTTGAGATGCCGTCGCACAATCCACAATTCCTTATCGGGGATGGACAAGACCCTTTCCCACATGGCTGGATCATCACTACGTTCAAGCCAATCCGGGTCCAAATGTTCCTGGTAGAGCGCCTGCATCCGTCGCGCAAGCCAGGATCCCACATGAACCCCGTTGGTCACATGTCCGATGGGAATCTCTTCAATCTTTTTCCCTGGCCACAAAGGAGCCCACATCTTTCTTGAAACCTGCATATGCAATTCAGAAACCGCATTGTGCCGTTGTGAGAGTTTGAACGCAAGCACTGGCATACTGAACGCTTCCCCACCCCATCCAGTGGTCGTTTTACCAAAATCGATAAACTCCTCTCGTGTACATCCAATTTGCGTCCAGGTGTTGGCAAAATATTTATCAATCAACCAGAGTGGAAACTCGTCATTCCCCGCAGGCACCGGTGTGTGAGTTGTAAAGATGCTGGATCGTTTGACTTCTTCCTGCGCTTCAGCCAGTGTCATTCCGTTTTCCAGGTAATTTTTCAGACGTTCGATTTGTAAAAATGCAGAATGGCCTTCATTCATATGCCATACGGTGACATGGATATCCAGTGCATGCAATAGCTTGACTCCGCCGATACCCAATAATATTTCCTGAGATATTCTCAGTTCAAGATCGCTCCCATAAAGCCTTTCGGTCAACTGTTGATCAACCTGTGCATTATCCGGAAGTTTTGAGTCCAACAACAATAATTTCACACGCCCCACATTCACTTGCCAAACGCGTGCAGATACCTCTCGACCGGGCAATTCGACCTTAATCGTAAACGGTTCGCCACTCTGATCCAATAAGGGAACCAGTGGAACATCGTTATAGTCAATCGTATAATCATGCGCTTCCTGCCAACCATCTTCTGTGATATGCTGTGAGAAATAGCCCTTGGAGTACAGGAAACCAACAGCAACAAGAGGCAATCCAAGATCACTGGCTTCCTTTAAGTGGTCTCCCGACAAAACCCCCAATCCCCCTGCATAAACTGGCAAAGCCTCATGCAAGCCATACTCAAAGGAGAAGTAAGCAATTGCCTGGTCCTTCTGCGCAGGATATGTTCTGGTAAACCAGGTGTCAGTTGATTGGTTGTAATCCAGGAAAGCCTGAATAAGGTTGTCATACATTGTCAACAGATGTTTTTGGCTGATCACGGCATTCAAGTGTGCCCGATCCACACGCCGCAGGAACATAACAGGATTATGGTAGACCTGTTCCCAAAGATTCTTATCAGTTTCAGCAAAAAGACGCTGTACTTCCGGATTCCAAGCCCACCATAAGTTATAGACCAATTCCGCCAAACCGCTTATCCGTCGCGGCAAGTCAAAATGATTGGGGATTTCAGCACGTGCAATATTGTTATCCATCCACTACTCCAGCACCGGGGTTCCGACAACTATATGTCACCCAGGCGCAAATTAACTGCAAAATATTACCATAAAAAACATCTTCATTAATCAACTTGGATTTCTATTAACTTACCTGGAGTTCTGGGTGGGATCATAAAACCTCACCGCCCAAAATGCTGACGCGGCAAGCGGTTCAAATGGCCTGCCTGGATCCGCTTCCCAATATCGATGGTTAGTATCAACCAAATGAACCCAGGTTTGGCCCGGTTTTAAAGGAAATGCCTCATCATAATAATTGGTATATCGGATGGGGCGTAAAATTCCTGAAGATTGCTCATATTCACCTGCTTTACTCGTCCAATAGATCTTATACATTAATCCATCACGAAAAAGCAAGGCTTTGCTTTGTGATATATAATCAAGATCGATATCTATCAAAGTCGGTTTTGTAAACTTGTGCTCGGCAAATAAAACGATTACATTCTCAAAAAGCAGTGGCTGACCCGTAAAAGCATCCATGGTTTGGGAGAATTTCCCTGATTCGTCGGCATTATCCTGATATCGGTAGTACCCGCCTAAATCCGGTTGATATTCCCACAGAGCAATATCAAGTGCATTATAGAAAACCCACAACCTGGTAGCGGCCATACCCTCCAATGGTATCTCATCATCATAAAGATTGCCCGCCAGCATATCCGATGAAATCGTTTTACCGACTCCATGGGCAATATCGATCAGTCTTGATATATCAATCATGGAACTATTAATATCATCAGAATCAGAACCGAATATATTGGTTGTTCCGTATAGCTGGGTTCTGACATATTTATCCGCGGAAGCCATAACCAGAAAACCGTTCAGATGGGCGCGAATGGACTCATAAACCACTCGGCCAGAGCGTATCGGTCCAATACCAGTCGGGCGTTCCACAGTCATCTGCTGACCGACCGGCAAAATATCTGGATCAGGATAAGAGCCATAAAAAACACCTAAAAATCGGGTCATCCCTTCACCCACATAAACCTCATAAACCTGCACAGCAGAACTCAATCCACCCTGGAGCTTGCGAGCAGATGG
>JAFGXF010000032.1 GCA_016936755.1 Anaerolineaceae bacterium
AGACGGGTTCCACCGCCACCGGCCATGATGACTGCGTAAAAATTGCTATCTGCCATTAAACCACTCCATAGTATCCCATGCTTTCCCTGACAGCCACGTAAGACATCCCGCCCACCTGGCGCACCAGACCTTTCAATTCCATCATGGTCAATGTTGCCGATACCGTTTCGATGGGTATTTCCAGCCGGGTGGACAGTTCATCAGCATGCACCGCTTCAAAACCCATCTCGTTGATGATCCTGGATTCGGTGGGATCTGATGGCAGGCTGCGGCGGGTTTCGATCTTCTCTTCAATGCATGTCAATTCAAGCGCGCTCAGAATTTCATGCGCTGCCAGGAGTGGACGTGCGCCATCCTGGATCAGGCGGTTGGCACCCGCACTCTGGGGGGCGTTGACGTTACCAGGCACGGCAAACACTTCACGCCCTTGTTCCGCTGCGAATGTGGCGGTGATCAAAGCCCCGCTTTCAAGCCCGGCTTCGATGACCACTGTGGCCAGACTGAGACCGGAGATGATCCGGTTACGGGGTGGAAAATTGGCACTGTCGGGAGGTGTTCCAGGTGCATAATCACTGATCAATCCCCCTGCTTGACAGAGTCTTTCGGCCAACTGCCGGTTTTCCGGCGGGTATATGCGATCCACACCGCTGCCGAGAATGGCCAGACTGCGGCCGCCTGCATCCAGGGCGGCTGTGTGAGCGACCGCATCCACGCCACGTGCCAGCCCGCTGATCACGGTGATGCCGTGGCTGCCCAGAAAATTGCCGATCTCTGCTGCCACCTGGCGGCCGTAGGATGTGATATGTCGCGTGCCAACCACTGCAACTGCCCAGGCATCCTCGAGTTCATAACTGCCTTTCAGGTACAGGACCGGTGGGGGCTGATCGATCTCTTTAAGTCGCTGCGGATAAAGCGCATCCAGCCAGGTCAGGATCTGAATGCCCTTTCTTTCGATTTCAGACAGGATTCTTGAAAGATCCACCTGGCGCCGTACCTGAAGCAGATTCTGGATGATCTTTGGGCTCAACCCGGCCTGCTCCAGTTCACAGACAGGTGCCTGCCAGGCCGTGGATAACTCCCCGAAGTGATCAAGCAGCGCCTGCAGCCTGACGGCGCCGATGCCCTTGACCAGATTGAACCCAATCCAGAAGAGTTTTTCGTCCGTCATGATTAATCCCAGCGTTGCGGCCTGATCTTCACCTTTCCGGCTGATAGGTCGATGGAAAGGATCGTCTCCTCGATCAGCGGTACCAGCAGCTCCCTGTCATCGTTTATGATGACAAGTACATCCTTTGCGCCGGTCTCGAGGATATCGCGGATGGTACCCAGTTTCTGTTCGTTCTCATCCACCACCTGCAGCCCGACCAGCTCATGATGGTAATACTGGCCTTCAGGCAGGGGCGGCAGTTCATCCTTGCGTGTGTAAACAACCAGGTTGCGCAGGGTGTTGACTGATTCGCGTTCGTCATAACCGCCCAGCTTCAGCAGCAACAGACGGTCCTTGCCGCGCATGCCGGTGATGTGTACTTCCAGATGCTCATCACCCAGGTAAAGAAGATTGCCTGATTTAATACGCTCTGGGAAGTCTGTCCAGGGTTCCATGGTGATCTCCCCACTCAATCCGTGGGCGCTGCGCAAGCGCCCGATGGCTATGAAATCAGGCTCGCTTTCCGCCGGCGAGCCTGAATGGTTCTTCTTTATAGCGGGCATTGTCATGAATGCCTGGCAGAGACCTACCGCGGCTCCACCACATCCAGGGTGACTTGTTTGCCTTCACGGGCAGCAGCGACACGCAATAAAGTGCGTATGGCGTTTGCCACACGTCCGTCCTTGCCGATTACGCGCCCCATATCATTGCGGACCACTCGTAATTCAATCCGGACGTTGTTCCCACCGCGTTCAATGACCTGAACGTGTTCGGGCTCACTGACAAGTGACTGGGCAATATACTCGACAAGCTGTTTCACGATCACTCCTTGGCGCTCTTGGATTTGGTTCCCTTTTTCGCAGCTTCCTTGGATTCATCTTTTTTCTTTTTAGCTGCCGGGGTTTTGGTTTTTACGGTTTCGTCGTCAGGCGTATCTTTTGATTTTACTGTAGAAGCTTTCTCTTTCTCAACCTTGGCTGCTGGTGTTTCTGTTTGTTCTTGGCTGGCAGCGAGTGTTTCAGCTTTTTCAGTTTCAACGTCAGGTTCACCTTCAGGTGTGGCTTCAGATTCCTTGACCATTTCGGCTTCAACAGCAGGCTCTTCAACCTTTACGGTTTCAGCCGCTGCTTCTGCTTTCTCGGTTTTATCCAGCGGAGCTTCGGTTTTCTCGGCTTCGACAACAGGCGCCTCAGCTTTTTCAGCCTCGACCGCCGGTTCTTCGACCTTTTTCACCTCGGCCACAGGTTCTTCGACCTTTTTCGCTTCGACCACAGGTGTTTCGGTTATTTCAGCAGCGCCTGCTGGTGCAGCTTTGGGTGCCGGTGTAGCTGGTGCTTCTGCTTTTTCTTTCTTCCTGGCCGGTTTTGCTTGTACTGAATCGTGCCGGGTGCGCGGGTCGACTACACGGGCATCATAGAAAGCCTTGGCATCTGCAAGTATCTTGTCGATGGGTTCACCCGCTTTGTATCTCTTGAAGCGATCCATGAGGTTGACCACCTTAAAAAGGCGGCTGACCGGGTCGCTGGGCTGGGCGCCCTTGTTCAACCAGTCGTAAATACGCTCTTCATGAAATTCGATCGTGGCTGGTTCCGTGCGCGGATTGTAGAAACCGACGATTTCAAGGAAACGCCCGTCACGTGGGCTTTCCTTGTCAGCCACCACGACGCGATAGCTGGGTTGGTTGCGCAAACCAACACGGCGTAAACGAATTCTTACCATTGAATAAAATCTCCCTTGCTATGGTTTATCCTACATTAATTATATCGTAAAAGACAGCCAGAACCGGGATATGAGGGGCGCTGAAGGGGGCGCCATCCCGGATCTGACGGTCCGGTTACCTGAACATGCCGGCCAAACCCTGGCGGCCGGATTTCTTGAAAGTTTTCATCATCCGCTGGACTTCACGGAACTGCTTGATGATGCGGTTGACGTTCTGGACTTCGGTTCCGGCGCCACGCGCGATGCGCCGGCGGCGGCTGGCATTCAAAATATCCGGATGACGCCGCTCGTCGATGGTCATGCTGCTGATGATCGCTTCAGTCAGCTTCAAGCCCTTTTCAGCGATATCCGGTGATTGCATACGGGCGGCGGCACCCATGTTACCGGGCAGCATATCCATCACCTGGCCGATGCCCCCCATCTTTTTCAGTTGTTTCAACTGGTCAGCGAAATCTTCCAACGTGAACTGGCCTGTGATGATCTTTTCTGCCTGCTCGCGGGCATTATCGGCTTCGAAAGTGGTCTCGGCGCGTTCGATCAGGGTCAGCATGTCACCCATACCCAGGATACGCGAAGCCAGGCGTTCGGGCTCGTAATTCTCCAGTGCATCGATCGTCTCGCCGGTTGTGAGGAACTTGATCGGTATGCCGGTCACCGAGCGGATCGAGATGGCCGCGCCGCCGCGTGCATCCCCTTCCATCTTGGTCAGGACGATACCGGTCAGTGGAATGGATTTATTGAAACCGGCAGCGATGTTCAACGCTTCCTGGCCGGTCATGGCATCCACCACGATCAATGTCTCACCGATGGTTGTTTCCTGGTGGATGGCAGCCAGTTCCGTCATCATCCCGTCATCCAGTTGTGAGCGGCCGGCGGTATCCAGAATGACAACCGAGCTGCCACCCTTGCGGGCTGTGTCTACCGCCTGTTTGACCAGTGCTGGGGGGGCTTTCTTCTCAACGTGAAAAACCGGCACATTGATTTGCCCGCCCAGTGTTTGCAACTGGGTCACAGCCGCCGGCCGGTAGGGATCAGCAGCAACCAGCAGGACGCGCTCGCCCTGATCGCGCAGCATTTTCGCCAGCTTGGCGGCGGCGCTGGTCTTGCCGGCACCCTGCAGGCCAGCCAGCATGATCACATGCGGTTTCTGCCCACTTAAATTTAGGCGGGCGGGGGCGCCTAATGTGGCGATCAACTCCTCATGCACGATCTTGATCACCTGCTGGGCAGGGTTGAGGGCTTCGGAAACCTCAACGCCAACGGCGCGCTCACGCACCCGCGCGATGAAGTCCTTCACCACGCTGTAATGCACGTCAGCTTCCAGCAGCGCCACGCGCACTTCACGCATGACAGCATCCACGTCAGCTGCTGAAAGCTTGCCACGCCGGCGAAGTTGTTGAAAAACCTTGTTTAAACGCTCACTTAATGAATCGAACATGCATTAAACCAATGGGCCTGCCTGGCCGCGCAATTAAGCCCGGGAGAGGCAAGCAGGCGTCCATTTTAGTCGGTGTGGGCGATTTGGTCAAGAGGCAAAACCCATAAGCATCAAGCTATACTCAGGAAAATTCCATTCCCTTGATTAAGTAACACGGTAATGGATAAAGCCCTTTCCTCCATCGGTTCGCGGGAAGCATGGCCATCGACTGTGGAGATCTGAACTCACCAGGAAACCAACTTTGAATAACATCCTCCAGTGATTCAAGTAAAATCCCTGATTGGTATTGGCATCTGATCAGAATATCGGGTCGATAGACCTGGCCTTATCCAGCAACCATATTGACATGGGAGTGTTTTAGAGTGCATGTTCGTTCTTCAGAAAAGGAGCCCCCATGAATAAGGTTGCCATTATCACCGATTCGACAGTGAGCATTCCGGACGAAACACTCCAGGAATTGAATATCAATCTGGTGCACCAGATCCTGATCTGGGGGGATCAGTCATATCTGGATCTGATAGACATCCAGCCCGAAGCATTCTATAAACGTTTAAGCGAGAACAAGACCAATCCGACCACCTCCCAGGCCACCGTGCCGGATTTCAAGCAGGTCTATAGTCGCTTGATTGATGAAGGATATGATGTCTTGAATATTTTGCTCTCGCACAAGCTTTCTGGCACGATCCAGTCTGCCACGCAGGCCAGGGAATACTTCCCGGGTGCCAATATCGAGATCTTCGACTCACTGGCCACCTCGCTGGCCATGGGCTGGCAGGTGCTGGCTGCGGCTCGGGCGGCCAAAGACGGTGCCGGGATGAAAGACTGCCTGGCAGTGGCTGAAAAGGCACGTGCCAACTCAGGTGTGGTGTTCGTGGTCGACACGCTGGAGTTCCTGCATCGCGGCGGGCGAATCGGCGGTGCTGCCCGCTTCCTTGGCACCGCTTTGAATCTGAAACCGGTGTTGGAACTGGTGGATGGCAAGATCGAAGCCATCGAGCGCGTCCCGACCCAGCGTAAAGCCCTCAACCGCATGATTGAGGTGGTTAAGGAACGCATCGCTGACCGGACGCCGGTCAAGATCGGCATCCTGAACGCGAATGTGCCTGAGAAAGGCCACCATTTGGAGGCGCAATGCAAACAGCTCTTCCAGCCGGATGAAATGATCTTCAGCCCGGTCAGTCCCGTGATCGGCACGCATGCCGGCCCCGGCACACTTGGCATCGCCTATATGGCGGGGATGTAATCCAATCTTTTCAATCGTCAACCCGCAGGGGCGCACTCCTCTGGACGCAGAGCGAGCAGTGCGCCCTTTTGTATTTTTCCCGGACACTTATAAAACATAACCATGCATCCTGCGAAGGATCTTCATAGGATATGCCAGACACCCTTTGCGGATTATTTTGGTACAATACCCCTCGCGAATATACTCAACGGAGACCTCATGAAAAAATACCCATCCCTCGGGATCCAGATTCCGGATATTCTCCTGCCAAAATACGGCATCGACCTCACCAAATGGGCGGTCATCGCCTGCGACCAGTTCACCTCGCAGCCTGAATACTGGCGCAATGTGGCTGATCTTGTTG
>JAFGXF010000033.1 GCA_016936755.1 Anaerolineaceae bacterium
ATTGTTCAAATATAGTCGGTTGGTTTGACCATAATTACCTGCCACCAGGTCCAGGTCGCCGTCCCCGTCCACATCGCCCAGGGCAATAGAGTAGGTATTGTGCGCATCACTGCTGATATCTGACCCGCTCACCCCGCTGAAGGGGTTCGCACTGCTGTTGTTCAGGTACAGGCGGTTGGCTTGAGCATAATTACCTGCCACCAGGTCCAAGTCGCCGTCCCCGTCCACATCGCCCAGGGCAATTGAGTAGGTATCGTGCGCATCGCTACTGGTACTCGTGCCGGATAGACCTGGAGCAAAAGCGCCATAGCGGGTTTCACGCCAATTCAGGATCAATGCCTGTTCGACCGTGGACCAATTGGCGGTCGTTCCATCCGCATCCCGCAGCGAGGTGTCGGAGAAGTCCTCTGTGAAAGGCAGGCCTGGCGCAGAGGCGCTACCGGGTGTGCTCACCAACAGGCCAGCCACAACCAGTAATGAGAAAAGGATTTTGTTCTTCATCTTCCGTTCCTTTCCGTTCTGTGAATAAACCCGGCCCAGGTAAAAATGCTGCCCAGGTCTTGCCGGATGTTCTTGACCGTGGAATACCAACCAGGAAATCTCAACATGAATACTCAGGCCAATTGAATGGTCGATCAATGTTCAAGAGAATGGACCAAGACCATTACACTTCCGCCCCATTGATTGCTGCGATGCTTGTACGGACATGAACATCATAACATCACCGGGTGGTAAATACAAGTTAATGTTATATGTTCCGGTCATAATATTAAGATAAAACAGAATGAAGGATGGCAAAGCCATAGGAACCTTTGAAATGCTGTTTTTTATCACTGACAAGTTCAGGTATTGTGATCTTTGGGGTCTGTGTAATTCAAGATCCCTTTTTCTTTTTCCTCTCCAATGAAATAACGACCATATGGTAAATGGCTGCCAGAATAAATAACCCGACTTTCAATATCTGAACCAAGTATAATTGGTTCTGTCAAATATCACCTGAATAAGGAAACACGATGGAATTCGACTGGCTTGATCTCCTCAAACTCCTGGCTGCCTTGCTGGCCGGCGGACTGATCGGCGCGGAGCGTGAACGCTCGCGCAAGGCAGTCGGCCTGCGCACCCTGGTGTTGATCTCCACCGGCTCCGCCTTATTCACCATGTTATCCATGAAAATCAGCGCGGTTTACGGTTTTGATCCTGCACGCATCGCAGCCAACATTGTCACCGGTATTGGCTTCCTGGGGGCGGGCGTCATTCTTGAAGAACGCGGGCGTGTTACCGGGTTGACCACAGCTGCCACCATATGGCTCTCGGCTGCGCTCGGTATGGCTGCCGGTATGGGCCAATTCGTTCTGCTGGCGATAACCACCACGCTGTCCATGCTGGTGTTGCTGTCTTTTTACCACATTGAGCGTTTACTGGCCTCGGGCACAGATGATCGGACATATACGGTCACCATTGCGGTGGATTGGGAAAAATTTAAACATATACGGAATATGTTTAAGGACCAGGGAATGGAGATCACGAGTCACAAGCAGGAAAAACTCGGTAAAACAATGGTGTGTACATTCGAAGTGTGGGGTCCTATTAAAAAGCACGATAAACTGACCCAGAAACTGTTGTCTGATGAAGATATCAAGCAATGTGCCTGGTTCTAGATCCGGCCGGTTCTGGTCTGTATCCAGAAGGGAGATGCTGATATGATCGAGAATTTTGAAGGAAAACTTCAGAAGTATGCTGATGTGGTTGTCAAGATCGGATTGAATATCCAACCTGGCCAGCGCCTGATCATCGCTGGTCCCTTGACACGTGGCGTGGATATCGAACTTGCACCACTGGTACGCTTGATCGCTGCCAGTGCCTACCAGGCTGGCGCGCGTTACGTGGATGTGATCTGGGCTGATCCCGGCCTGCGGTTGCTGCGTTATCAAAAGGCTCCGAGGGATTCGTTTGACGAATTTCCAACCTGGGCGGTTGATGCACGCGTCGCTTATCTTAAGCAGGCTGATGCCATCCTGACCATATCAGCGGATAACCCCGCTTTACTGAAAGGCCAGGATCCGGATTTGGTCGGCCAGGAGATGCACGCGGTTGCCAAATTTGGGAAACCGGTGCGTGAATATATCTCACGCAATGCAGTCAACTGGTGTGTGGTCGCCGGGGCGGTAGCTGGTTGGGCTGCACATGTCTTTCCAGACCAATCTAAAGAAGAGCAGGTGGACAGCCTGTGGAATGCGATCTTCAGCATCTGCCGAATCGATCAAGCGGACCCGGTGGCTGCCTGGGATACTCATGTGAAGGATTTAACCCTGCGGTCCGATTATCTTAATGCCAGGGCATATGATGCATTGCATTATGTCGGACCAGGCACAGACTTGAAAATCGGTTTACCCAAAGGTGCCATCTGGATGGCTGCCGGTGCCAGAAGTGAATCCGGTATAGATTTCATTGCCAATCTGCCGACCGAGGAGATCTTCACCTTGCCGCATCGCCAGCGTATTGATGGCACCATCCGTGCTTCCCGCCCGCTCAACCAGAGTGGGAGTCTGATTGAAGATTTCGATCTAACCTTCGAGAAGGGACACGTGGTGAAAGCGAATGCCAGCCGGGGCGGGGATATCCTCAAACAGATGCTTGCCACTGATGAGGGCGCCACAAGTCTGGGTGAGGTTTCCTTCGTGCCCTACTCTTCGCCGATATCATTAACCAATACACTCTTCTATAACACACTGATCGATGAGAATGCCGCCAGTCACCTGGCATTTGGGAATGCCTATCGCTTCACCATTGCGGGCGGTGAGGGCATGAGTGATGAACAGTTCCTGGCTGCCGGTGGCAATCAATCCGGCATCCATGTGGACTTCATGGTGGGTTCGAAGGAACTGGATATTGATGGCATCACCCTGGACGGAATCACCGAACCCATCATGCGCCAGGGTGAGTGGGCCTTCGATTTTTAAAAATATCTTTTCTGTAGGGCGGTTTTCCTGGCCGAGGGGGCATCCAGCCCCCATCGGCTGTGTCGGGCGTTTGAGCACCCGACCTTTGCCGCCGATTAACGAGAACCCCAATAATCGGCGGGTAGAGATACCCGCCCTTGTATCATACATATCAGGTATGCTAGAGAGGTTAAAGATGTCGGTCAGTCCGGTGAAGGTGAATCTGGACCCGCC
>JAFGXF010000006.1 GCA_016936755.1 Anaerolineaceae bacterium
AAGGGAGGGCAATCCCAAAACGAGATACAGACAAAGACCGGTTAAAAATACTGTTAAACCCAAACTGTCAAAGATCAGAACCAGCAGCAACAACATGAACAAACCAAATTGCAGCCTGCCCATGATCGTATCCTGCGTAACTGGGTTATGGGTATATTGAATGGTCCTTACCCAAATAAGAATAATGGCAGCCAGAGCCCAAAACTCTGCAGACAATGAACGCAGTCCTCTAAAACTGGTCCAGATATCCGAAAGGATCGTCTCAAAATCAAAGATCAAGGTGCGATAAACCAGTAAATTTTCTCCCAACCACAATCCAATCATCAAACCCAGCGCACCCAGCGCCAGGCGCAAAGCAACCGGTGCCTGCCATGCAAACAACAGGCGTAATACCAGGTAAGCCAGGCAGTTGGATACAACAAAGATCCAATAGATATCTGGGATGACCTGCGGTTCGGAGACACCTGATAGAAGGAAGTACCAGCCTGTGATCCAGATGACATCTGCCGGTAAAAAAATAAAAACAGCCAGCTCCCGCCACTCATGAAACAATCTGGATTTTCCAGCCAGCAACCGCATGCTCATACAGCTTCCTCTTCACTTTCAGGCAATTGGATCACCCGGATCCCTGGTATCTCAGCCGGTGTTTTTTCATCCAGAGAGAGCAGTGTAATACTTCCCCGATAATGTTTCAGGCGAAGCAGCGTTTCGGAAAGTAACTCCGAATAGATGGCAGAGATGATCACCAGCGTGGAACCATAAGGCAGACTCGGCATGGCTTTCAGGATGTACTTCTCAAAACCCAACTGGCTGATCGGCATAACCCCTGCCAGGGCTTGCAACAACCATCCCAATTGTTGGGGAGAGCGACCAGGGGCCAATGAATACGGCTGGTCGGAATGCGCCATACCCCCATCTGATAATAAACCGACCGAGTAGCCATCCTGGATGGCTTTGTAGACGACCGTTGCAGCGATATTCACCAGACGTTCAAGTAAAGCCGGGTTGACTCCCTGCCATCGATCTGGAAAGGTGGCCACATTCAAACAGACCATCATCACCTGTGCAGATACCGGCTGCAGTATGCGTGTTTGCAGCTCACCCGTTCGTGCGGTTGCTGGCCAGTGAACCCTTCGGAAACCATCCTCCGGATGATACGCCCGTACGCCGATCGGCCGACTCGGATCGTCATAGATCCGGTGCCGCGAAGCCAGATCACCAAATGGATCTTCCGGTTTCAGCTTTAATTCACTTAATGGCAGGATACGCGGATAGACAGTCAGGTACTCGATCTGTTTGCTGACGTTATGCTTGTCAAAAATGCCAAAGGGATCGCCAGACTCAAAATGGACGGGCCCAACCGGGTGTACCCCACGGTTCTGAAATGTCATTTCATATTTGCGACGCATACGTCCAAACCAACGCAGTCCAAAAAGATGAATCAGATCGGTGTATTCCACATCAGCAGCTGGCTCACGATAAGCGTTATCATCAAGCGCGACTGCATCCGGCCAATTGTCAGCTATGCGCAGCCAGGTGATGGGTAATATTTTATTGTTATCAAGGACGAATTCAACGTGCGAAGTTTCCCCTGGAAAGGCCCGTTTATAGTGAAAACAGCGCTGGTAGTGGATATTATCCAGGGAGTGTTTACTCCATAAAGCTGCCACACCCAGGATGAAGAACAACATCATGCTGATCATCACGAGCAAAAGTGAGCCCACCCATGCCCCGCTGATCAATATGATGCTTAAAACGTAAATGGCGACCCGCGTGCGCATCAACTTTCCACGGGAACAGGCACATTGGCAATGATATCTTTGATCATCTCCTGAGCGCTGCGGCCATGCAGCTGTGCCTGGGGAGAAACGATCATTCGATGACATAAAACCGGTAATGCCAGTCGCTTGACATCATCCGGAAGGATATACTCCCGACCCTGGATCCCCGCCCAGGCCTGGCAGGCCTGATAGAGCGCCATTGTTCCGCGCGGGCTGGCGCCCAATTCCAGTTCACCGGTTTCACGGGTGGCGCGTGCAATACGCACGATGTAGTCTCTTAAAGATAACTCGACCCTCACCTTGCGCCGTTCAACCTGTGCTGCCAGCAACTCCTTTGGGGTCGTAACCGCCCGTAAATCCAGGAGGGGATCAGCCTGTTTAAATCTTTCGAGGATCATGTTCTCTTCTGCCTGATTCGGATAACCGATCACAATGCGCAACAGGAAGCGATCCAATTGCGCTTCCGGTAACGGGAATGTACCTTCCAATTCGACCGGATTTTCAGTCGCTAAAACAAGAAAGGGACGCGGCAAAGGCCGGGTGATTCCATCCACCGTTATCTGACGCTCCTGCATGGCTTCCAACAAGGCAGATTGGGTGCGCGGAGTGGCGCGGTTGATCTCATCTGCCAGTAACACCTGGCTCATGACCGGTCCTGGGCGGAACTCAAATTCCTGGGTTTTCTGATTGAACCAACTTAAGCCGGTCACATCTGACGGCAATAAATCGGGGGTGAATTGCAGCCGGCGAAATGCACACCCCAGCGATGCTGCCAGAGCCCGTGCAAGGGTGGTCTTGCCGATACCGGGAACATCCTCGAGCAGCACATGTCCTTCACATAGGACAGCTGTCAATGTCAGATCAATGACTTCATCTTTCCCAACGATTACTTTTTGTATATTGTCGCGTAGCTTTTTTGCTATATCCTGTATGCGCATGCCACTGATCTCCTGTCAAATTTCGTTATACCAATGTCCGCCTGATAATAGCACAAAACCCATTACCTTTAGAATTGAACATGAAAACAGCCGTCAAGTATAATTCCGATGATGGATACGCTCTTTCAAGACGCCAAAGCAATGCTTGGTATACAGTTAACCAAACATCAGCTTTCAGTGCTCAGCACCTACGAAAACGAATTGCTGGAATGGAACCGGCGGCATAATCTGACAGCCTTGCGCGAACGTAAAACCATCCGTACCAAGCATTTTCTGGATTCATTCACGTGCCTTCTGGCAATGCGGGATTTTCCACCGGGTCGATTGATCGATATCGGGACAGGTGCAGGTTTTCCAGGAATACCCCTTAAAATCCTGTATCCCCAATGCAGTCTGACCCTGGTGGAATCAGTGGCCAAAAAAGCAGATTTCTGCCGTCATATCGTCAACCATCTTCAGCTGGAGGCCGTCGAAGTTCTGTGTGAACGGGCCGAGGAAGTTGGGCAGGAAGAACGCCATCGCCAGCAGTATGATTGGGCTGTGGCGCGGGCTGTCGCCCGCCTGCCCGTCTTGATGGAATACCTGCTGCCACTGGTGCGCATTGGCGGCAAAGCATTGGCTCAAAAAGGTGAGGATGCATTATCGGAGGCGCACAATGCTGATCATGCCATTCATATTTTGGGTGGAAGAATAAAACAATTGATCCCGATCAGCCTGCCGGGTGTTGTCGATGAGCGCAGCCTGATCCTGGTGGACAAGGTCGCGGCAACACCTGACCGATACCCACGCCGGGTCGGCATACCATCCAAAAATCCAATCCATAAGGGGAAAAATGAAACCTAATTTGACCATTGACCGCTCCCACTTCATCGATCCAGAGGGAAGAATCATCATGCTGCGCGGTATCAACCTGGGTGGCAGTTCCAAATTACCTACGGTGCCAAATGGGGCAACATACAATCGTGATGGTTTCTTTGACCATAAGACAGTCTCTTTTATCGGCCGACCCTTTCCTTTGGAGGAAGCCAATGAACACTTTAAACGCCTGAAGACCTGGGGGTTTAACTTTCTGCGTTTACTGGTTACCTGGGAGGCGATCGAACACGCAGGACCGGGTATCTATGATGAGCAATACCTCGATTACCTGACGGAGATCGTGAAAAAGGCCGGGGAACATGGTCTCAATCTTTTTATAGATCCGCATGAAGATGTATGGAGTCGGTTCACCGGTGGTGATGGTGCCCCCGGTTGGACACTTGAACTGGTGGGTTTCAACTTGCGCAATTTGCATTCCAGCGGCGCGGCATTTATCCACAATATGGTTGGTGACTCGTACCCGCGCATGCTGTGGCCGACCAACAACTATAAGCTGGCAGCTGCAACTATGTTCACTCTTTTTTTCGGCGGCAGGGATTTCGCCCCCGGATTCCTCGTGGACGATGTATCCATCCAGGATTTCCTTCAAGACCATTACATTAATGCCATCCAGCAGGTTGCCATGCGGCTCAAAGGCATGTCTCACGTGATCGGCTACGATACCCTGAATGAACCCTCGCACGGTTGGATCGGCTGCCAGGATCTGACCCGTTATGCAGGTGAATTAACCCTGAATGAAGCCCCAACCGTGTTGCAATCCATGGCACTGGGAGATGGTTTTCCCCAGAAGGTGGATTATTGGGAGTTATGGCCAATCGGTTTGATCCGACGGGGTACACGGCTTGTCAATCAGGCTGGTTTCCGCGCATGGCAAAAAGGGAAAGAATGCATCTGGCGCAAAGAAGGCGTGTGGGATGCAGATCGTTCGGGTAGACCGGTTCTACTAAAATCAGACCATTTCTCAATGCATCATGGAACACCGGTGGACTTTGTAAAGGATTACATGATGCCATTTATAAATCGATTCGCTTCCACCATGCGTGAAGCCGATCCAGATTGTGTCATTTTTCTGGAAGATGAGCCTGACATCCTCCCACGAATGCGTGACATCGATCATTTGAAACCAATTGTCAATGCAGCACACTGGTACGATGTTATGACGCTGCTTTCCAAGCAGTATTATGGATGGTTCACAATTGACAAGGATAACCGTCGTGTGTTGATCGGGAAAAAGAACATCAATCAGGTTTTTAATAGGCAACTAAAAGGGATCAAGGATGCTTCGAAAGCAATGGGGGGAATCCCCACCCTGCTGGGTGAATTCGGGATTCCCTTTGACATGAATTCCAAGAAATCTTTTCTGAGTGGTGATTATCGACCTCAAGCCAGGGCCATGGATCGCTGTTACCGGGCGGTAGAAGCCAATCTGATGGATTCAACCCTGTGGAATTACACCGCCGACAACTCGAACCTGCGTGGGGACCAGTGGAATGAGGAAGATTTTTCGATCTACAGCCCTGATCAGCGTAAGCGTCCAGAGTCCATCTACTCCGGAGGGCGTGCGCTGCCAGCATGCATAAGACCTTATCCCATTTACACAGCCGGGACACCACACCATCTCAGTTTTAATTTTCGCACGGGTAGAATGCGTTATGAATACAGCGGCCGACCGGAAGGCGGCGACACCGAACTGTTCATTCCAACACCACAATATCCCAAAGGAATTACTGTATTACTCTCCGATGGCAGTTACGAATACCTGCGCGATGAACAACGCTTAATCCACCATCCATTGAATGATCACGAAAAACACTCGATCACGATCAAGCGCAAGTAGTTAACATAACCTGAACCGTAACCCTATAATCCGGAATTTGACTGCCGATAATCCATGTATTTAGTGAACCAAACACAAAGACTCCCAAGCATGACTTTCTGCCGGGTTTTCGTTTATTAACAAGGAATCAAGGATTTATGATCAACGGTATGTAAGTCCATAAGAAGACCTCATACGCATCGATGTCAACGGTCGCCGTGCCATCATTATTGCAATGATAATGGAACAAGAGTTGTCGTTGTTGATCAATATAATGGCAGCTGGTCAGCCCAGCCTTCAATGCCTGTGATGATGCAACCGGTATCATCCTCGACCAGGTTATAACCGGCAGAGATAAAACCTTCTGAACAATCCAGGTCATAAAGTGCTGTATTGTCAGCCAGGATGGTATTTTCCATAGTGTTTGCTCCCCTCTTGCTTGTATCGGCACGCCTGAGGTGCAACGCATTAATATTCCCTAAGCATTCAAAAAAGGACTTGCTATTTTTTTCAGCTTGTGCTATTATATTGTCGACGGGGATTCGGGTGCCCCCCTCATCCGAATTCTCGTCGTTTTTTAATTAACCACCATGATTTCAAATATTCTCTGGGATATGGATGGCGTGCTGGTCGAGACCAGCGAAGCCCATTACCGCTCCTGGCTGGCGGCCGCCGAACACTTCAACTTCCCCTTTACCCGTGAACTCTTTCTGCGTCATTACGGCATGAACAACCTCGCCACTCTGCGGGGTGTCTTGGGAGAACAAACATCCATCAAGCTGATGAAGCAGATTGGGGAGTACAAGGAAATCCGTTTCCGTGAGGATATGAAAGATGGGATCGAATTGCTGCCAGGTGTGGCAGAGTGGCTGAAGCATTTCCAACAACATGGTTTCCAACAGGCAGTAGCTTCCTCTGGACCCCCGGAAAATATTTCGTTCTCAGTAGATGCCACCGGGATTCGCAGTTATTTCGATGCGCTGGTCTCCTGTTCCACCGGACCGACCAAGCCGGATCCCTGGGTTTTCCTGGAGGCAGCCCGCCAGCTCAAGGTCACTCCGGAAACCTGCCTGGTGATCGAAGACACACCCAACGGAGTCAAAGCAGCCCGGCACGCAGGAATGCGCGTCCTGGCGGTTGCCACATCGAACCCAACTACGGCTCTCCAGGAAGCCGACCTGGTGGTTGAGAACCTGTCAGAGCTGAACTGGGTTAATTTTCATAGGACTTTCTTACAGGAGGTGTATCATGCGTAATAACATCATTCGTGTCATCACGCTTGTGATCATGTTTGTTTTATTGGGTGGCTGTGCGGCCAGCCCGCATGCCGTTGAAGGCAGTGAACGCGAAGCCGTTCTGGCATACTCCGAACAAATAGCCGACAATATACTGAATGCCTTGAACGAAAATGATTATGAGGCTTTCGTTCAAGATTACGATGAGAACATGTTAACAGCAAACACTCCAGAAAATTTCGCCAACCTGAAGTCGACCATCTCCCTCAAGCTGGGCAAATATCTATCCAGAGAAGTGACTGCGGTCACCGCAATTGGTGATGAAACCATCCTGGTAGTGTACAGCGCTGCTTTCGAAAAGGAGAAAGGTGTAACCATTCGACTGGCCTTCCAGCGCGATGGTGATCACCTGGTTACCGGTATATGGCTTGATTCTCCCCTGCTGCGGCAGAAGTAATATCATTAAATCGGGCATTCGCCAGGAAGAATTATTCCCTGCCTTTGGCTTCCTCCCACAGTCGGTCCATTTCTTTAAAAGCCATATCACCCAATGGGATATTTTTCTCACGGGCAGCCTTCTCAATATAACTGAAACGCTGCTTGAAGCGCTGGTTGGTCCCGCGCAGTGCGCTCTCAGGATCCACTTTCAACCAGCGCGCCAGATTAACGACTGCAAATTCCAGGTCACCGATCTCATCCTCACGCTGCTTATCTGTTCCCGCAGACAAGACCTCCTGTAATTCCTCATTTACTTTATCGATCACACCATCGATGCCCGGCCAATCAAATCCCACCCGAGCAGCCCGGTCCTGGATATCATTCGCATATGCCAGTGCCGGCAGGCTGATCGGGGCACCACTCAGCAACCCTTTTTCCTGGTTGCCGTTCTTCTGCCGTTCTTCTTCCTTGATCTTTTCCCAATTCTTTAGAACGGCCCCCACCCCCTCAACCTTAATGCCATCAAATACATGGGGGTGGCGATAAATTATCTTTGAACAGATACCTTCAATCACCTGGGTCATGTTGAAATGGTGGTTCTCACTCGCGATTTGAGTATTCAGCACAATTTGTAAAAGCAGATCCCCGAGTTCCTCACACAGATCTTTCATGCTGCCAGAGTCAATAGCCTCCAGCGTCTCATAGCTTTCCTCCAGGAGGTGTTGCCGTAGACTGACATGCGTCTGCTCCCGATCCCACGGGCAACCATCCGGCGCACGTAATCGTGCCACCACATCCTGAAATCGCTCAAAAGCGGTATTCTCACTCATTGCTTCTATATATAATGAAATAGACCCACTCAAAAATGGATATTTCTCGAGCTCAGTCAATGGCATTCGGTCAATCGCAGGCGTCAACTCATCAGTCTTGATGACAATAAGAGGGTGTACGGGTGGATATGCCCGAAGCAATACGTCCTTCACCCTGGCAATCAAGTCTCTCGAATTGATATGTGAGATTACCGCCGGCTGGCTGGGAGGAAAAAACGGCATATGATGCTTTGCCAGGAATTGGGCGTCGATAAAACAACACTGTATGGCATTTGAATTTTCTGTCATCTGGAGGACCATTTCGTTCCAGCTTAAACCAGCAATCACGTTGATCGGTATATTTAATGCTTTTGCCCGGGTGTATACCTCTCGGCCTACACGGGAATCCTGACATGGGTGCCCGGTCGTAGCCAATGTTAAACCAGCAGGACGACAGCTGAGTTCCAGAAGTCTGTCAATCCATTCGTTGATCTGTTCTTCACCAGTGTCTGTCTCCCCCTTTTGACTGAAAAGACTGTTTATTTTTATGTCAGTCGGGAAGACCGTAAGTGCCGGGTGTCGATCATCAATCAGATACACCTCAGACAATCCCTTCAACCAATCCAAAGCTTCGCGGGTTATGTATTTGGGGTCGCCGGGGCCCAATCCCAATAATGTGATTCCACTCATAAGAGACTCTCTTCTGCTAATAAAAAGCCTGCCCTTTCAAACTGCAACACAGGCGCGGATAAAAGGGCAGGTTTGGCTCCTCACGGGGAGTGATTGGTTAACGTTTCGTGTATGTGGGTGCTTTGCGGGCGCGTTTTAAACCAGGTTTCTTGCGTTCCTTGATGCGCGGATCACGAGATAACAGGTTTTCCTTACGAAGTGCAATATTATACTCATCACTCATCTTAGCCAGGGCACGTGCCAGACCCAGCTTTACCGAGTCTGTCTGACCGGTGACGCCACCGCCTTTAACTAACACGGTTACATCATAAACGGATCGTTCCTGACCGATAGCTTTCATCGGCGAGAGGATGGCTTCCATATCACCGGTGCGTCCGAAGTAAGCTTCCAGTTCCTTGTTATTGATCGTGAATATACCAGTACCGCTGCTGACACGTACTCGTGCAATGCTTTCCTTGCGGCGCCCGACACCCTCAATATATTGTCCTGCCATTTGCGTAAAACTCCTTTACTTCACCGGTTGCGGATTCTGCATCTGATGTGGATGTTCCGCTTCGCCGTAGACTCTCATATTACCCAGCAGTTTGCGACCCCATTTATTATGGGGGAGCATACCCCAGACGGCATGTTTGATCACTCTTTCTGGATCCTTATCCAACAGATGTCTGAGATTGATCGACTTCAAACCACCCGGATAATTCGAGTGGCGATAATACATTTCATTTTCAAGCCGTTTTTCAGTAGCCTTGATATGGCGTGCATTGACCACGATCACATAATCACCTGTTTCGACACCTGGTGTATAGGTTGGTTTATTTTTACCGAGCAGAATGGCAGATATCTGGGTGGCCAGGCGCCCGATCGTGATGTCTGATGCATCGATCAGCACCCATTTTCTTTCGATATCCCCTTTAGGGACGTATGTCTTGTCCACAGTCACTTTCTCCATTTTTCAATTAGTCGCCAGAGTATCACTACCCGGCGGATATATCACTTCGACCAGCGCCAAACCCTGCGGAGGAGCCAGGCCTGATATCAAGCTTTTACCGCACTCAAGCGCCTGCTGGTAATCATCGATGGAAACCAGCCCCTGTCCGATTCTGACGTGAATAAAAGTCACACGCCGGACCATATGGTACAGAAAGGCATTCGCGGTTATTTCAAAGTTCAAACCATCCTCGTCTTCATGCCAGGTCGCATATTGTACTTCCCGGATGGTGTGTCCGCCAGGCCGTGTGGGAGCTCCAAAAGCAGTGTAGTCTCTTACACCTTTGGTCATCCCGGCCGCTTCCACAAGCATTTGGATCTGCGGTTCAGGCCAGACCCTCCAGGCAAATCGTTCTCTCAGCGGATTGCGTTCCGCAGCACAGAACACCCGATAATGGTAGCGCCGGCTTACTGCCATATACCGTGGATGAAAATCCGCCGGTGTCAGGTCGACTGCACTGACCGCCATATCCTCCGGTAATTCAGTGTTCAATGCTTTTAACAAGGACTGAGTGGGATGGGGCCAGTCGATATCAAAAGCAATCACCTGTCCAGAGGCATGCACCCCGGTGTCTGTCCGACCGGCTGCCAGGATGGAAACACCCTGCCATCCCAGTTTACGAAGCGCCCGTTCAAACTCAGACTGCACCGTTCGTGTCTGTGCCTGTCGTTGGAACCCTGCAAAATGGGTTCCGTCATAACGCAATATAGCTTTGTAACGTGCCATTCCATTCCGGTTCCAAGCCGGAAGGGCTACTCTTCAATCAATTCGATCTGAACCATCTCAGCCGCATCACCCAGACGTCGTCCAAGTTTCATGATGCGGGTATATCCACCATTGCGTGTTTCATATCGTGGAGCAATATCGTCAAATAATTTTTTGATAATATCTGCATTACGCCCGCCCAGGATCGCAGATGCATGGCGGCGAGCATTGACTTTGTCGATATCAGTCCCCTTAGCACTATTGCGTGCCAGGGTGATCAATTTTTCAGCTTCGCCGCGAATGGCATGTGCCTTGGCACGGGTGGTCTGGATTTTTTCATGATCAAATAATTGCTTGATCAACGTGCGCCGTAAAGCTTCACGCTCATCTTTTTCTCTTCCTAATTTATAACCAGCTACTTGATGACGCATTACCGTTCACTCCACATCTTTTTCTTCATGCAGGTAGCCTTTTTCGCGCATTCTTTGGACAAGCTCGTCCAAACTCTTCTCGCCAAAATTGCGAATGGACATGACTGCTTCATTACCTTTATCGAGCAACTCCAACACATCTCCCACCGTGGTGATGCCGGTTCGCTTGAGAGAGTTGAAAACCCTGACTGAGAGGTCCAGGTTTTCAATCGGGGTCTCAGCGGCTTCACTGGTAATATGACTGCTGGCAGCTTCCTTCTCTACAACAATGGGCATGGCTTCTTCACTGATTCCAGCAATATATCGTAAATGATCAATGATGATCATCGAAGCCATTCCAAGACTCTTTTCTGGAGTGATCGTACCATCCGTCCAGATCTCAAGTTCAAGGCGGTCATAATTGGTGCTTTGACCCAGCCGGGCGGAGCCAACCGTCCAATTCACACGTTTGACCGGGCTGAAGATGGCATCCACAGGCAACTCACCGATAGGCAGGTTGCCACTGCGCTCTGAGGCTGGCGAATATCCGCGCCCTTTTTCGACCGTCAGATCGATTTCCAATTTAATTTTTCGCGCATCAACCGTAAAGAGTTCAAGATCCGGGTTGACGATTTCCACTTCGGCCGGAGCGATGATATCAGCTGCTGTCACAATGCCCTCACTACGGACATCGAGATGAAGATGGGCAGAGTCAACAGAATTCAGCATCATGCGCAGTTGTTTTATCTGAAGCATCAGCTGGATGACATCCTCACGCACTCCCGGGATCTCAGAAAACTCGTGAGTCACATCAGAAATACGAATGGATGTAACTGAAGCTCCCTCCAGGGAAGAGAGTAACACCCGCCGCAGGGAATTCCCCAGGGTGACTCCATACCCGCGTTCCAGCGGACCAATGATGAATTTGCCATAGTTGCGGGCTTCAGCGACCCGCTCAACTTTTGGTGTTACCATGTTTCCTAATACCGTCACGTTTTACTCCTTGTCAATACACCTTGAAGAACCGCGCACTGACCTGTTGGAGCTACCGAGAGTAATACTCAACGATTAGCTGTTCATTGAGATTGCCGTCAATCTCGGCACGCTCAGGTGACCGCAACACACGACCCGAGAGGGTCTTGACATCGCGTTCCATCCAAACCGGGATGGTTCTCTTCTCTGCAAAATCAGGCAATTGTGTAAAGAATACCGTATCACGTGATCCTTCGCGCACAGTAATCTTGTCACCCGGTTTTAGCACCAGAGACGGTATATCTGTGCGGCGATCATTTACCATGAAATGGCCATGCGTGACCATCAGACGGGCTTCAGCACGATTGACTGCATATCCCATACGGAAAATGACATTGTCGAGGCGCATTTCCAGAGTTTGGAGCAGATTTAGACCGGTCAGACCGCGTATCCGCAGGGCTTTACCATAGTAGCGTCGGAACTGCCGTTCATAAACACCATAAACACGCCGCGCTTTCTGTTTCGCGCGTAACTGCCGGCCATAATCGGAAACACGGTCACTGCGACCGACAAAGGCACGTCCATGCTGACCCGGTGCATAACCACGCCGGTCAAATGCACATTTGGCAGTGAAACAGCGTTCTCCTTTTAGAAACAATTTCTCGCCTTCGCGGCGGCACAACCTACATGCTGGGCCTGTATATTTCGCCATTAAACAATCCTCTTCTTTACTTAGACACGTCGCTTCTTGGGTGGACGGCAACCATTATGGGGTACCGGTGTGATGTCAGAGATCGAGCGAACCTTCATGCCGAGTGCCTGAACAGCACGAATAGCAGATTCACGTCCCGGACCTGGACCTTTGACGATCAGATCCACTTCCTGTACTCCCATCGCCTGGGCAGCCTTGATGGCCTGTTCTGCTGCCAACCTGGCAGCAAAAGGTGTGCTTTTACGCGAACCTTTGAAACCAGCTGATCCGGAACTACCCCAGCAGACGGCATTGCCTTCCTGGTCAGTAATGGTAATAATTGTGTTATTAAAGGAAGCAAAAACATGCACCTGGGCGGTGGATAAGCTCCGCTTGATCTTGCGTGCTGCTGCTCCTCGACGTGTCGAACGTACACTTTGAGCCATAAATCCTCACATACTATATCTACTGATCTCTGCTTGATACCTGGTAATCCGGGTTCAAAGCAGGTCTATTTCTTTGCTACGCCACGGCGACGACCGCGACCGGCAACTGTCTTCTTGGGTCCTTTGGCTGTGCGCGCGTTGGTGCGCGTACGTTGGCCATGGACTGGCAGGTTGCGGCGATGGCGCATGCCACGGTAACAGCCGATTTCAATCAAGCGCTTAATGTTCATCTGCACCGAGCGGCGCAGATCGCCTTCAACCTTGTAGTTTTTAGTAATATATTCCCGCAGTGCCGACAGGTCGGTTTCCGTTATATCCTTTACCCGGACATCCGGATTAACCTTGGTGTCAGCCAGGATTCTTTTCGCACGCGATGAACCGATACCGAAAATATAGGTTAACCCTATTTCGATACGCTTGTTGCGTGGGAGATCAACGCCTTCAATTCTAGCCATAAATCTTTATCCTTGTCGCTGCTTGTGTTTTGGATTCTCACAAATCACATATAAAACGCCGCCACGCTTCACGATCTTGCATTTGGCACAACGTTTCTTTATTGATGGTGACACTTTCATTACTCTCTCCTAGACCTACCAGACATATTCTGATTTGTGCGGCAAAACATTGATTATAACTTCTATTTCTTCTTCCGTCCAGATTCACTTTACGAAATGGTGAGGATCAACGGTCCCTCTTCTGTTATGGCCACTGAGTGCTCGTAATGGGCAGTCAACGATCGATCAACTGAGATGACGGTCCAACCATCCCGGAGTACACGTGTGTCAGGTGTGCCGATCAATACCATCGGTTCAAGCGCAATTGTCATACCTGCCTTCAATTCCAATCCAGCCCCAGCCTGGCCATAATTGGGCACTTGTGGTCCTTCGTGCATCTGTTTACCTACACCATGTCCGGTATAAACCCGGGTGACATAATAACCGCGGCTTTCAACATAATCCTGAATCGCGGCCGATACATCACCGACATGCAGACCGGGTACCATTTTTGTAATCCCGGCTTGCAGGGCACCCTCAGTCACCTCAATCAACATCTGGGCTGCGCCGGAAATTTCGCCGACACCCACTGTAATGGCTGAATCTGCTACAAAGCCCTTGAAAACTGTTCCGCAGTCCATTGTGATGATATCACCTTCGACTAGTTTTCGTTTTCCAGGAATACCATGCACCAGTTCTTCATTCACGCTGGTGCAGATACTGGCAGGATATGGTGTTGGCCCCGGATAATTCAGGAACGGAGAAAAAGCACCGTGCTTTCGCAGGACCTCTTCTGCGATCGCATTCAGATCAGCAGTTGTAACACCTGGCTGGATGGCAGCCCGGGCAGCCTGCAAGGCTTCGTGATTGATCCGACCGGCTTCCCGCATGAGCTGGATCTCTGCCGGAGTTTTGATATTGATGACCCGATCCCAAGACATCTAAAGAGCCTCTTGAATGGCTGTAATCATCCGGTCAGTCACGTTTTCGATCCCAATAGTTCCATCGATCTCTGTCAATAAATTCTGCTTGCGATAGTATTCGATCAGTGGAGCTGTTTGATCCTGATAAACCTGGATTCGATGCATGACTGTTTCGCGTTTGTCATCTTCCCGTTGGTAAAGTGCAGAACCATCCAGATCGCAAATTCCCGCGACTCTGGGTGGATTGTTCTTTTCATGATAAATATGCCCTTGCGCCTGGCAAGTCCAGCGACCGGATAAACGTTCGATCAGGGTCTCAACCGGTACAGAAATGAAAGGCACTGAAACAACTTTTCCATCCATTTCACTTAGCAATTTTGCCAGCGCTTCTGCCTGGGCAGGTGTTCGCGGAAATCCGTCCAAAATGGCACCATTATCACAGTCGGATTTCATCAATCTATCCTTCACCATGCCAATGGTGATGTCATCTGGAACAAGTTCTCCGCGATCAACATAGGCTTGTGCCTTCTGACCAAGAACGGTCTTGTTTTTAAGGTTCTCGCGGAAGAGATCACCGGATGATACATGCACCAGATTGAACTTCTCAGCCAGTATCTGGGCCTGGGTGCCTTTTCCTGCCCCAGGAGGGCCAAGTAGTACCAGATAGATGCGCATAACTAGCTTTTCACCAACTTTTCATCGTAGCCGTGCATTTTCAACTCGGTCTCAATGATGTTAAAGGTATCACGTACCACGCCAACAACGATCAGCAATCCGGCCGATGATACCAGGAATAATCCGGCTGACTTGGCACTAAGAGGAAGAAGAGCGCCAAAGATATACGGCAGCACTGCCACTGCTCCCAGGAATAATGCCCCCGGGAAGGTGATCCGGCGTTGAACCTTTGTCAGATATTTCTGAGTTGGTGCCCCCCGGATGACACCAGGTATCTGGGCTCCCGATTTCTTCAGGTTATCACCATAGTTCTGCTGCGTAAATAAAACATCCGTGTAGAAGAATGTAAAGCCTACCACAAACAAAAAATACAATAACCCATACCAGGGTGATTGTGCGCCAAAAACATCCTGAACACCTTGGGCAAAGTTCGCCACCCATTCAACCTTGTTATTAATAAAGAAATTCGCCACCAGTGCAGGGAAGGTTAAAAGTGACTGAGCGAAAATCAAAGGGATCATGCCTGCCATGTTGACCATCAGTGGCAGGTTGCTTTTCACCGGCATTGACATGCGGTTGCCAACCCGTCTCCCGGGAAAAATAACCGGGATGTTCCGCCGCCCCTGTTGTACAAATACAATGGCAAAAATAACCAATGCCAAAATAGCCACGATGACCAGTACCAACCAGCGATTCTGTTCATCAACCAGCAGACTGCCAAAGTTGGATGGAATACTCGCGACAATACCCGCAAAAATAATCAACGACAAACCCTGATTACGGATTCCATATTCAGATATGAGCTGACCCAGCCAGACTCCGAACATCGTACCGCCCATCATCGTGATGAGAATCGCCGCAGTTGGCAACAGGTTATCTCCACTCCAACCAAAATTATCCAAAATGGGCATTGAGGTCATGGAATTGAAGATATTAATCTGTCCAATGGCTGAGAGAGCTGCCATGGGAATGGTCAGGAAGATCGTCCATTTTTCCATTAAGACTCGCCCATATCGGGAATCTTCTTTAAGCTTTCGCTCGAGAGCAGGAATGATCGGTACCAGCAACTGGATGATGATCTGGGCAGTAATGTACGGGTAGACACCCATCGCCAGAATGGAAAAATTTGACACTGTACCACCCGAAAGAAGATCCAACAGGCTGAACAGTTGTCCGGAAGCTCCCGATGATGCACCCAATGCAGCCAATGCTTCGTGATTGATGCCTGGTACTGGAATATTAGCTGCCAAACGGTAGATCGTCAGGAATAATAATGTGAAGAGAAGCTGCCGACGAATGTCGACAGATTTCCACAGATAGCGCCAAGCTGAACGCTTCATAGGTGATCTCCTGTGTTAGATGATTTCAACACTTCCGCCAGCCTTTTCGATCTTGGCTTTGGCACTTTTACTGACTCGTTGAACCCGCACTTTAAGGGGAACAGTGAGTTCTCCATTGCCCAGGATTACTACCGGCAGACCTGCCTTACGAATGACACCTGCTTTTGCCAGAGATTCTGTAGTCACTTCTGATCCAGACGGCAAGCTGGCAAGCTGTGACAGGTTGACCTCAATATAATCAATTCGATTGAGGGAGGTAAAACCTTTACCGCGCATGAATGGCAAGCGGCGGAAGAACGGCAGGTTGCCACCTTGATGGTACAGACGTACCGGTTTACCTGCCCGTGAACCCTGTCCTTTGGTACCACGACCGGCAGTCTTTCCCTGACCGGCTGAGATACCGCGGCCAACACGATTCTTGGGTTTTTTGGATCCTTCAGTAGGGACGAGATCGTTTAACTTCATTTTGATACCTGTTCCTCAATACGCACCAGGTGATTTACTTTGGCCAGCATCCCGCGAATCGAGGGTGAATCAACCTGCTGGATGGTCTGGTTGAGACGATGAAATCCAAGTGCCCGCAATGTGGCTTTATGGCGTTTAGAATAACCGATGCCACTTTTTACCAGGGTGATATTGAGCAGCTTGCCTGTGTCAGATTTGCGCTTTTCCGATTTAACAGGCTCTTTGACTTTGGCTGCTGCTGGTTTAACCACCTCAGCGATGCGGGTTGATTTTACCGGCTCCGCGTTTTTATCCATTTTGGGAGCGATAACGGTCGTCGCTTTTTGCACTGGTTTTACAGCTGATTTATCAACAGTCGCTGTTTTTACCTCTTTTACGCCTGCATTAGATTTTCCCGGTGCGGTTTTGACAACCTTTTTAGCTGCGACAGGTGCTTCTTTTTTCTTAACCGTGTCAACTTTGGCCTTCGGTTTGACCTTGGTTGGGGTCTTTGTTTTCACCGAGGCGGCTGGCTTGGTTTTCACCGGTGAAGCAGCCGTATTTTTCTTGGCCGCTGGTTTCGCGGCCGAGCTTTTCTTTGCTTTTTCCAAATCAACTTTCTTCTCAGGCATTCTTCCTCCGCTCCCAGAACGGCAGTAAGTCCTTGATATCCTTGCCACGCCGCGCGGCTTCTTCTTCTGGTGACTTTAATTGCTCAAGTGCATTAAAGGTCGCCTGGACAACATTCAAGACATTGGCACTGCCCAATGATTTGGTCAGGATGTCATGTACTCCAGCTGCCTCAAGCACTGCCCGTACACCACCGCCAGCTATGACACCCGTGCCGGGACTGGCAGGTTTCAGGATCACACGTGCGCCACCAGTTTTACCCAGTACTTCGTGTGGAATGGTTGTCCCTGTCAGGACGATCGAATGCATATCCTTGTGTGCCCGTTCAGTTGCCTTGCGCATTGCATCCGGTACGGCATTGGCTTTACCAACACCCAGGCCAACTTTACCGTGTTTATCGCCAGACACAATCGAGACACGGAACTGGAATCGCCGGCCGCCTTTAACAACTTTGGCGACGCGTGCAATTTCAATGACACGATCATCCAGTACCTGTTCGATACTTTGTAACTCACTCATTTCCATGGTTTGATCCTCAATTCATGCATCTCGTTGTGTTAGAAAACAAGCCCGCCTTCACGAGCACCATCAGCCAGGGCTTTTACCCGACCCATATAACGAAAGCCGCCACGGTCAAACACCACTTCTTTGATGCCTTTTTGTTTTGCGCGATCCGCCAACAAGGCGCCGACTTTCCTTGCCTGTTCAGTCTTATTCATTCCCTTTATCGATTTCTTCAACTCGGTATCGATACTGGATGCAGCCAGGATCGTTTTGCCAACTTCATCATCAATCACCTGGGCATAAATTTCAGCAGAGCTCCTGAAGACATTTAAACGCGGCCGGGTTGCAGTGCCAAAGACATTCTTTCTGACTCGTTGGTGCCGGTGCAGACGCGCATCATTTCTACTTTTATTAGCCATCACTACTCACCTAATTATTTCGCTTTACCAGCTTTTCCGGCTTTTCGGCGAATCCTTTCTCCGAGGTAATGTATCCCTTTGCCCTTGTAAGGCTCGGGAGGCCGGACTTTCCGGATATTGGCTGCCAGTTGTCCAACAACTTCCTTATCATATCCAAGTATGGTAATCTGACGTGTCTTTGTGTCCACCTCAAATGTAATACCCTCGGGGGGTTCAATTACAACAGGGTGAGAATAACCCACGTACAATACCAGTTTATTCCCATCCATGTCAGGGCGGTAACCAACACCGTCAATCTCCAGTATCTGTTTAAAACCATCCGAAACGCCGGATACCATGTTGTTCAACACAGCCCGTGTTGTTCCATGAAGAGCACGGATATGTGCCTCATCGTTCGGTCGGGTGACCAGGATTTGCCCGTTCTCCATCGCAATGGAGATTTCTGGCGAAAATGTAAACTCCAGGTTTCCCTTGGGACCTTTAACCTGGACATGAGAGTCTTTGATGTCAACCTGGACACCAGCGGGTATTGTTATCGGTAATCTACCAATACGTGACACTTTCGATTCCTCCTACCAGACCTTGCAGATCAGTTCGCCGCCAACATTTAACTGGCGTGCACGTTGACCGGTCATAACACCCTTGGGGGTGGATAGAATGGCAATGCCAATACCTGACAACACCCAGGGTATATCCTGTTTGCGGGTGTAGACCCGGCGCCCAGGCCGGCTGATGCGTTCCAGGCCGGTGATGACAGCTTTTCGTTCTCTACGCTCGCCAAGATATTTGATTTTCAGGCGCAAAACCGGTTGCCCGGGTTTCTCACCTTCTGCAGCATCGTATCCCTCCAGATAACCTTCTTCTTTCAGAATACGTGCAATCTCGACCTTTAATTTCGAACTCGGCATGGCAACCACCGGATGGCCCATCATGGTCGCATTACGAATGCGGGTTAACATATCTGCGATTGGATCAGTTACACTCATTTCAAGTCCTCCGTGTGGTTACCAGGATGATTTCACAATGCCTGGAATTTTGCCTTCCAAAGCCATTTCACGGAAACAGATCCGGCAAAGGCCAAAGCGGCGGATAAAACCGCGCGGGCGACCGCAACGCTCGCAACGATTGCGCACCCGATTGGGATATTTTCTGCGGATTTCACGATATTGCATACAAGTCTTTGCCATGTCAGTCCTTCCTAAACGGCATTCCCAACAATTGCAACAGCCGCCGCGCCTGTTCATCATTAGGGGCAGTGGTTACAACTGTAAGTTCAAGCCCACGAATTTTATCGATCTTATCGTACTCAATCTCAGGGAAGATCAGTTGTTCCCGCAAGCCAAGTGAATAATTACCACGTCCATCAAATGAATTAGGTGAGATACCACGGAAGTCGCGGACACGCGGTAAAACAATATTCATCAAACGGTCTAGGAACGACCACATCTTCTCACCCCGAAGAGTTACCTTAATGCCGTTCAACATGCCTTCACGCAGTTTAAAATTCGCGATGGCTTTTTTCGCCTTGGTCACAATCGGTTTTTGCCCGGTGATTTGAGAGATGTCACTGACCGCGGCATCCATAGCCTTGGGATTTTCCCGTGCTTCGCCCATGCCAACGTTCACAATCACCTTGGTAACCCGGGGGGCCTGCATGACATTGTCCAGTGAGAATTCCTTCATCAATACCGGGACAATATCCTTTTGATAACGTTCTTTCATTCTGTTCATTACATATACTCCCAATCGACTAACCGTCGATCTGAGCCTTGCATTTTTTACAAATCCGTACCGCTTTTTCATCGATACGTTCAATGCCAACCCGCGTTACTTTTGAACACTTGGGGCATACAACCATCACATTCGAAATGTGGACCGGGGCTTCAAATTTCACGATGCCTGCTGGTGCAGAGCGACCGCCCTGGGTTTGAACCTGGCGCTGGTGCTTGGTGTGCAGGTTAATTCCAGAAACAACCACACGTCCATCCGCCGGGAGTACTTTAATCACTTCACCACGCTTTCCTTTTTCCTCCAGCTTGCCGCTGATGATTTCGACTGTGTCGCCTTTCTTAATTTTCAAATCCATCTTTTATCTCCTCATCCACCATGATCAGATGACTTCCGGAGCCAGAGACACGATTTTCATGAATCCCTTTTCGCGCAATTCACGTGCGACAGGTCCAAAAATACGCGTTCCCTTGGGGTTCTGTCCGTCGGTATCCAGAATTACAGCCGCGTTATCATCGAAACGGATGGAAGAACCATCCTCCCGCCGCCATTCTTTGGCCGTTCTTACAATAACGGCCTTGACGATTTCACTTTTTTTAACCGACCCCTGAGGTGTGGCTGATTTTACAGTGGCAACAACGATATCGCCTACACCGGCGAAACGCCTGGTTGAGCCTCCCGCAACATGAATCACCAACAATTCACGTGCGCCAGTATTGTCAGCCACCTTTAATCGTGTTTCATGTTGGATCATGCTGTGTCTCCTGCATTTTCCTCGACGGAATCGGTATCTTCAGCCTCAACAGGAACAACCGCAACAGGTTGTTCCTCATTAATCGCTTCAACCACTTCTTCAATCTCAACCGGGGCGGGTTCGATCTCCACACTCGCATCCACTGTGATCGTCTTTTCTTCTTTTTTGATCACTTTCTCAACCACCCAGCTAATGCGCTTGGAAATCGGCCGGCTTTCAACCAGTTGCACCTGGTCTCCCATTTGGCAATCAAAATCATCATGAGCCATGATGGCGCGACTGGTGTGGATAACCTTTTTATATAAAGGGTGCCTGTATGAGTGTGGAATCTTAACCACCACTGATTTTGTCATTTTATTACTTGTGACGACACCAATCATGCGACGTCGTTTATTCATGCTTCACCTTCCGGAAATGCCAGTTGTTTTTCTCTCAAGATAGTTTCCAAACGGGCAATCTGACGACGGGTGATCTTAAGCCGTGTATGATCTGTCAATTGACCGGCAATCATCTGGAAGCGCAGATTCATTAATTCACTTCTGGCATCAGTTAATTTATTCTGCAATTCCTCAATCGAGTGTATGCGCAAGTCTTCCTTCTTCATGCCTGCTCTCCTATTATTTGCTGGCGGGCAATGACACGGGTACGAATGGAAAATTTATGGGTTGCCTGACGTAGTGCTTCAAGTGCGATCTCCTCAGGTAAACCACCGACTTCGAACATGATCCTTCCAGGTTTTACGACCGCAACGTAATACTCCACATTGCCCTTACCCTTGCCCATGCGGGTCTCGGGAGGTTTTTGAGTGTAGGGTTTATCCGGGAATATCCGAATCCAAACCTTTCCGCGTCGTTTCATTTCATGAACAATCGTCCGCCGCGCAGCTTCAATTTGACGGGCGGTTACCCAGCCAGGTTCAACAGCCTGAAGGCCCCACTCACCGTTGATCAGTTCTGCGCCACGCAATGCTTTTCCACGCATCCTGCCGCGCATCTGTTTTCGCCATTTGACTCGATTCGGCTTCAACATATTTAATACCTCTTCATACGCCTG
>JAFGXF010000034.1 GCA_016936755.1 Anaerolineaceae bacterium
ACAGGTGGCAGCTGAGTTGTGGAGCGAGGCGCTGATGCGCCGCCAGCGCGCCGAGGCCAATCTGCGCCGCTGGCAGATGCTCTCACCGCGCGAACAGGAAGTGGCGGCGCTCATTTGCCAGAACTACACCAATCGCCAGATCGCCGCCCGCCTGAGCATATCGCCCGAGACGGTCAAGAGCCACATCCGTCACCTGCTGCCCAAACTCAACACCCCCAGCAAGGCCGGGCTGCGCCAGTGCCTGCAAGACTGGGATTTCAGCACCTGGCTGCAATAACCTGTATCAGGTGGGGGAGTACCGCTTCGTGGTGTTTTTTAACCCATTTGTAAATAAACTGTAAGAATCGCTCAGTCCCCTTATCAGAGCGTCCAGATACGCTATAATTTACGTCTAAATGTTAATTGCCCCGTTTTTCAGGGGCATAATTTGTGAATATAAAGGATGTCCGAATGAAACTCAATATCAAGGGATTTTTCAATAAAATATGGGCAGCCATCTGGAAGCGAAAATGGCTTTCCCTGGGAATTGCCATTTTACTCATCGCTGTTGCTGCCGGGGTGATCAATAACCTGGCGAAACGCGCCGAGGCGATTGAATCATATCAAACCGCATCGATTTCGCGCGGTACCCTGACCGCCACTGTCGGGGCGACCGGTACAGTGCGAGCCCGTCAAAGTGCCACACTTTACTGGCAGACCTCCGGGACGGTTGCCGATGTGCAAACCAAGCTCGACGAAAAAGTCACCAAACAGGAAAAACTGGTCAGTCTGGAAAAGATGTCACTTCCCCAGAGTATCATCCTGGCAGACGCTGAACTGGTGACTGCTGAGCGTGACCTGGAAAATGCGCGTCTTTCAAACACCCCCACCGCCAATGCCATGCTTGTGTTTTATCAGGCGCAACGCGCTTACGAAGAGGCCAACAATGCCCGCTACCGGACCGGTTTCGCAGAGCATGCTTCCGAACAGGACATCATCGATGCACGGGCTGCATTGAAGATTCGCCAGCAGGAGGTCGACCGCTATCAGTCGTTGTACGATGACATTGAGGATATCCCGGGTAATAAGACCCGGTTGCAGAACGCATACGATCAATTGCAGGAAGCGATTGCCAATCGCAATGCAGCCCAGGCGCGCCTCGATTACTACCTGAGCGAATATCAGAGAACACATGAAGCAGATGCCCAGGTGGCTGTAGCCAAAGCCCGACTCGAGGATGCCCGCCGGGAATGGGAACGCCTGAAGGATGGGCCAGACGCCAGGGATATTCTGGCTGCCCAGGCACGGGTGGATGCCACCCTGGCGACTGTTAATATGCAGTACATCTTTGCACCTTTCAATGGGGTGGTAACCATGGTCAATAACAAACCCGGTGATCAGGTTCGTGCGGGTGACCCAGCCATCCGCTTGGATGACACCGCACAGCTGCTGGTGGATGTTGAGATATCAGAGGTGGATATCAATGCGATCGAAGTCGGGCAGCCGGTAAAACTGAGCTTTGATGCCATCATGGATAAAGCCTACGATGGCATCGTTCTCGAAGTCAGCCGTGTCGGCGAGATGAGCGCTGGTGTGGTGAATTTCACGGTCAAGATCGGATTGACCAATGCTGATTCAGATGTAAAACCCGGTATGACCGCTGCTGTCACCATCACCACCCGACAGCTTGAGAATGTATTGCTGGTGCCCAACCGGGCGGTTCGACTCGTGGATGGAAAGCGAGTGGTATATATTTTGCTCGATGGGCAACTCACTACGATCAACATCGAATTGGGCGCCACCGCTGACCTTTATAGTGAAGTGCTCGGAGGTGATTTGAAGGAAGGCGATCTGATCGTTTTGAATCCGCCGGCGTTCTTCTTGAGCAGCGGCTCGATGTTCATGATGGGTAACTGAGGTAGCGTGAGCGATAAGTGTGTTATTTGTATCAAGCATATCACCAAGGTCTACCAGATGGGTGAGATCCAGGTGCATGCCTTGGCTGGTGTATCACTCAAGATCAAGCGTGGCGAGGTGGTTGCCATTATGGGGCCGTCGGGTTCTGGCAAGTCCACACTGATGAACATCCTCGGATGTCTGGACCGCCCCACCAGTGGAGAGTACACACTGGACGGTGAATCTGTGCAGACGCTGGATGATGACCAGCTTGCATCGATTCGAAACCGTAAAGTGGGCTTCATCTTCCAGAGCTTTAATCTCCTGTCGCGCACGACCGCGCTGGCCAATGTGGAATTGCCGCTGCGCTATGCCGGGCGGAATGGTGACCGGCAGCAACGTGCATTGAATGCCCTTGAGGCCGTCGGTCTTGCTGACCGCGTCACACACAAGCCCTCTGAACTGTCGGGTGGGCAGCAGCAGCGCGTCGCGATTGCGCGGGCGCTGGTCAACAACCCGGCCATGATCCTGGCGGATGAACCGACTGGCAACCTGGATTCCAAATCCGGGCGTGAGATCATGGAGTTGCTGTTGAAGCTCAACCATGATTTGAAGACCACGCTGATTGTCGTCACCCACGACCCGAACATCGCCACCCAGACAGAGCGGATCATCCGTCTGAAAGATGGAGCAATCGAGAAGTAAGCATGGATATCAAACAAAACGTCATTGAGGCTCTCGAGAGCCTGAGCAGCAACAAAATGCGTTCCGGGTTGACCATCCTGGGCATCGTCATCGGCGTGGCGGCCGTGATCGCCATGCTGGGGGTTGGGCAAGGTGCCCAGGAAACGATCACCGGATCGATCAGCGGGATTGGGACCAATTTACTGTTCGTCTTTCCGGGAAATTTCACCCAGGAAGTGCGCAATGAAAAACCCTTGACGCTGAGTGATGTGGATGCGATCGCTGATCCTTTCAATGCACCACATGTGGCTGCAGTTGCACCGGCCATTGAAGCCAGTGCTGTGGTAACCTATGGTAAGGAACAGGCTTCCCCCTTCATCGATGGGGTCACACCGGCATACACCACGCTGCGAAATTATGAGTTACTGGAAGGGGAGTTCATTAACGAAAGCCACGATCTGGGTCGGGCATCGGTCGCCTTGCTTGGTGTGGATGTGGCTGATAAGCTTTTCAACCGGCGCGATGGCATCGTTGGCGAGACCATCCGTATCAATGGGCAGCCTTTCAGGGTTATTGGCATATTGGGTCCCAAAGGGGGGGGCTCCTTTGGCAGCCAGGATAATGTCATTCTGGTGCCTTATTCGACTGCCCAGGCGCGCCTGGTCAGGCGAAGTTCCGAGCGGGTTGACATACTTTTGGTTCAGGTTGTGGATTCAGAGTCGGTGAAATTGGCTTCTGAAGAGATCAGCCAGATCCTGCGCAACCGCCATCGCACGGAGCTTGGAGCAGATGACTTCACGGTCTTTTCACAGGATGATTTCGTACAGACTGCCGCCATGATCACTGGTGTTCTGACCATCTTTTTAGGTGGCATTGCAGCCATCTCGTTATTGGTGGGTGGAATCGGGATCATGAATATCATGCTGGTCTCGGTGACCGAAAGGACACGCGAGATTGGCCTGCGCAAGGCCATGGGTGCACGTAAACGCGATATTCTGATCCAGTTTCTGACTGAATCAGCCTTGCTTAGCCTGATGGGTGGCGTGATCGGGATTGGATTTGGGTGGTTTATCGCATACATTGTTGGTCGTATTGCGGCAGCCAGTGATTCACCCTTTACCCCGGCCATTGGCATCGACGCGATTCTGTTGGCAACCATTTTCTCCACCGCCATTGGGTTATTCTTTGGTATCTATCCTGCCAATCGGGCAGCCAGCCTGGAGCCGGTTGAGGCACTGCGTTACGAGTAGTCTCATGAAGGCACAAATACTCCGTTTCCGTTCAGAAGATCTGGAAAGGTACGTCGAGCGTTTCCTGAATAAACTGGGGGTCCCATTGGATGATGCACGCCTGTCGGCCAAAGTATTGGTGGCTGCCGATTTACGCGGAGTCAGTTCCCACGGTATCATCCGGCTGCAAACCTATTATGGGAGACGTATTCGGGATGGGTTGATCGATCCACTCACACCGATCATTCCGGTATACGAGACATCTGCGACAGCCACCCTGGATGCCGGTAATGGATTGGGCATGGTGGCTGCCAGCCGGGCGATGGAACGCTGCATCCGCATGGCGAAGAACTCGAATGTTGCCGTGGTGACCGTGCGTAATTCAAATCATTATGGTATCGCTGGTTATTATGCCATGATGGCTTTGCAGGAGAGTCAGATCGGTATCAGCCTGACCAATGCCCAGCCGCTGGTTGCGCCCACCTATGGCCGCACGGCCATGCTCGGTACCAACCCGATCGCGGTGGCGGTTCCGTCAGCGAGTGTGCTGCCTTTCGTTCTTGACATGGCCACCAGCATCGTTCCGATCGGAAAGGTCACCCTTCACGAGAAGACCGGCGAGCCGGTTCCCCTTGGTTGGGGTATGGATGCCAGGGGAACGCTGACCAACGATCCTGCTGCGATCTTGAAGGGTGGTGCGCTTTCCCCGCTGGGGGGATCTGACATACTGCGCGGTTACAAAGGCTATGATCTGGCCGTGGTCGTGGATATTCTTTCTGGTATCCTGTCCGGATCAGGGTTCGGGGTATCGGCCGGCGCCAATGATCAGCCAGCCCGTATCGGCCATTTCTTCATGGTGATCAATATTGGCGCATTCCGCCCGCTGGACGAATTCAAACGGGATATGGCAACCTTGATGGATGAGTTGAAGAACGCCCCCAAAGCCGAGGGGCAGGAGCGCATCTACCTGGCCGGCGAGAAGGAATTCGAAATGGCTGCTGAGAACCGCATTAAGGGCATCCCATTCCTGGGAGCGGTGATCAAGGAACTCGATCAGGCTGGCCGCGAGATGGGCGTGCCATTTGATCTGAAACCGGTTGCCGTATCATAACCACCCATTCTCATTCATTTATTAACCTACTGTTATAATGAATCCCACTCATGCCATTACGATGGTGACATTACTTATATAACAGGACATACCCATGACCATGATCAATCCCCCCTTTCAACAAAAACGATGGAGCCTGCAGGATCTCTTTCCAGCACTGGACAGCCCGGCGGTTAATACAGCCTTCGAACAGGCAGATAAGCTGGTTGCGAAGTTCGAGACACGACGCGGAGAATTAACCGAAGACATATCTGTTGAAGCTTTCTTGTCGGTCATCCATGACCTCGAGGAGATCATGGAATTGCGCAACAAAGTCTGCGGTTATGCCCAGATGAAATTCACCGAAGACACCCAGGATCAAGCAGCGACGGCACTGGTGGCACGATCCGACCAGTTCGCGGCTGAAATCGAGAACCGCAGCCTGTTCTTTTCATTGTGGTGGAAGGAACTGGCTGAATCCCATGCAAAGGTGTTGCTGGAGAACAGCGGGGATCTTCGCTACTGGTTGGAAGCCATGCGCAAGTTCAAACCGCACACGCTTACTGAACCCGAAGAGAAGATCGTGAATATCAAGAATGTCACCGGTGCGAGTTCCGTGGTCACACTCTACAACGCCATCACCAACCGCTATGTGTATAAAGTCGAAGTGGATGGTGCGGTGAAGGAACTGACCCGCGGGGGTGTGATGGCGCAGGTGCGCAAGCCGGATGCGAATCTGCGTGCGCGTGCATACCAGGAACTCTATCGCATCTTTGGTGATGATGGTGCCATCCTGGGGCAGATGTACCAGACCCTGGTGCGTGACTGGCGCAATGAGCAGGTTGACCTGCGGCATTTTAAGAAGCCGATATCCGCCCGCAACCTGGTCAATGACCTGCCGGATGAGGTGGTGGATACCCTGCTGGATGTGGCCGGTGAGAACACCGCTGTATTTCAACGTTTCTTTAAATTAAAAGCAAAACGGATTGGAATGGAAAAACTGCGCCGTTATGATATCTATGCCCCGATCACAAAATCAGATAAAAAATATCCTTTCGCTGAGGCGGCAGATAAAGTGCTGGATTCATTCAACCAGTTCGAGACGCGCTTCGGCAACCTGGCGCGCCAGGTGTTCGCTGAGGATCATATGGATAGCGAAGTGCGCAAGGGCAAACAGGATGGCGCATATTGTGAAACCCTGTCGCCGCGCATCACCCCCTGGGTGAAATTGAATTATCAGGGTGAAGCGGAGGACGTGGCCACCATGGCGCATGAACTCGGGCATGCCATCCATTCACTGCTGGCCAACCAGCACAGCCTGTTCACCCAGCACTCCTGCCTGCCGCTGGCCGAAACCGCCTCAACCTTCGGTGAGATGATGCTGGTCGACCGTCTGTTGGCCGAGGAAAGTGATGTGGATGTGCAGCGCGACCTGCTGTTCCGCCAGGTGGACGGTGCTTATGCCACCATCCAAAGACAATCATTCTTTGCCATGTTTGAAAAGCAGGCACACGATATGGTCATCCAGGGTGCCTCGGTGGATGATTTGGCCGGCGCCTACTTCGATAACCTGAAGCTGCAATTTGGAGATGCTGTGGAGATCGGCGACGAGTTCCACTGGGAATGGGTTTCGATCCCGCATATCTACGCCGTGCCGTTCTATGTGTATGCCTATGCCTTCGGGCAGTTACTGGTATTCTCCCTTTACCGGCAATACAAGCTGGAAGGTGACAGCTTCAAGCCGCGTTACATACAAATGTTATCCACTGGTGGTTCAAAAGCGCCCATGCAGATACTGGATGAAGTCGGTGTGGATGTGCGCCAGCCGGCTTTCTGGCAGGGCGGGTATGACGTCCTGCGGGAGTTGGTGGACCGGTTGGAGACGTTATAATTACGTTTGTTTAAATATTGGATATCATCAATACATAAACATGATATTTGGTCTAAGAAAATCCCATTTCATCTAGGGCATGAAGTATAAAATGAAAGCATTAATTACCGGTATATCCGGACAGGATGGTTCTTACCTGGCTGAGCTGTTACTCAGCAAGGGTTATGAAGTCCATGGTGTTGTCATGCGCAGTGAGCTGGAAGATCCGGAACGTGCCCTCTGGAGAATTGCCGGGGTAAAGGACCAGGTTACACTTCATCCTGGTTCGATCGAAGCCTTTCCATCTATCAACCAGATCGTTGAGAAGGTGCAGCCGGATGAATGCTACCATTTGGCGGCATCTTCTTTTGTTTCCTACTCTTTTGATGAAGAATTCGCCATCTTTAACTCAAATGTAAACGGCACACATAATATCCTTGCGATAATTAAAAAGCTGGCACCAAAATGCAAATTCTATTTCGCCGGTTCATCCGAATTATTTGGCCGGGTATCCAGTTATCCACAAAATGAAAATACCCCCTTTCACCCACGATCAGCTTATGGGATCACCAAAGCGACTGGATACTACCTGACCTGCAATTATCGCGACAACTATGACATGTTTGCGTGCAATGGTATTCTATATAATCACGAATCTGTCAGACGAGGGTATGAGTTTGTCACCCGCAAGATCACCCGCGGAGCGGCACAGATCAAGCTCGGGATATCTCAGGAACTCCTGCTGGGAAACCTGGAGGCAAAGCGTGATTGGGGATATGCGCCCGATTATGTGCGGGCCATGTGGTTGATGATGCAACAGGATCATCCAGAGGATTATGTAATTGCCACCGGCAATCTTCACACAGTACGTGAAGTATGCGAGATTGCTTTTAATTATCTGGGATTGGATTATCATAAATATGTAAAAGTCGACCCCAAATTCTTCCGTCCATCAGAAGATGTGCCATTGGTTGGGGATTCGTCCAAGGCCCGGCAGAAATTGGGCTGGAAACCGGAAAAAGAGTTTCAGAAGATGATAGAGGAAATCCTGGAATTCGATTTATCTGAGCTTCGATAAGCGATTCTGTGAAAATGTGAGTTGTTCATCTACTCATCAACTATTTCGTGATTAATTATTTTTTTATATACCATAAAAAAAGTTCCCGTATATTGAATCAGCCTCTGCGGAGAAGGATTCCAGCAATCCTTCGATGGCACCAGATACAGGTATGTTGACTCCCGCTCAGACCAGGCAGTTATCAACGAGCCTGGATGTGCAAGGATGTGCAATTTTATCTTATTCAGGCTTTGATTTTCGGTCACCAAGTCGATAAAAATCAAATCCGGCGGCCTGCCACTCGTCTTTCTTCCAACCGTTCACTGTATCCACTGCAATTCTCGCCTTTGTGGTTTTGGCAATGGTTGAAGGCAAGAGACTTCTGAATTGAGTGTGTCCAACAAGCAATAGCAAGCAATCAGCCTCAGCCAGCGCTTCTTCCAGTGATTTGGCGGCCGTTACCCCCTCGATTTGGAATCCGGTTTTAAAAGGCTCATAGGTTGTGATCACCGCCCCTGCTTTTACCAGGTTGTGAACCACCTCAACCGCCGGGCTTTCGCGCAGGTCATCCACGTCTTGTTTGAAAGCCAGGCCGAGTGCCGTGATCTTTTTGCCTTTCACGCCATGCAGCACTCGTTCCAGCAGGGTAACCACGAACTCCGGCTGCGCGTCATTGACCTCACGGGCGGTCCTTATCAGAGGGGTCAGGTCGGGTGCAGCCTCGACCAGGAACCAGGGGTCGACGCTGATGCAATGCCCGCCCACTCCCGGCCCGGGATTGAGGATTTTAACCCGCGGATGCCGGTTGGCGATCTGGATCGCTTCCCAAACATCCACCCCAAAGCGGTCCGCCAGGCGCGAGAATTCGTTGGCAATGGCGATATTCACATCGCGGCAGGTGTTCTCCATGAGCTTCACCATCTCTGCGGTGGTGGCATCCGTTAATATGATTTCACCCTTGACGAAAATGCGGTAAAGTTCTTTGCCGGCCTGCGCCGAGGCTTCATCGATTCCACCGATCACGCGGGCGTTTTCAACCAGCTCCCTGAGTATCTGGCCGGGCAGGACCCGTTCCGGTGAATAGGCCAGTTGAAAATCCTCCCCGGCTTTCAATCCGGATCTTTCAAGGATCGGAAGGACGATGTTTTGGGTGGTCAGGGGCGGGGAAGTGGATTCCAACACCACCAGGTTGCCTTTGCACAGGACTGGAACGATGGCTTCAGCCGCGGACCGCACGTAGCTGAGATCCGCCTTTTTATCGTCATAAAAAGGGGTCGGGACAGCGATGATGAAGGCATCCGCTTCAACCGGTCTGTCAGACACATGCAGCCCACCGGTGTGCAGCGCTTTTTCAGCCACTTCCTGTAATCCGGGTTCGTGTATATGAACCTGGCCATCAATAAGACTTTTGATTACATCCGGGTTACTATCCACACCGGTTACTTTTACCACCTTGTTTGCGAGCATACAGGCAGTTGGCAGTCCAATATAGCCGAGACCGATGATACATATATGGTTAAACTTCATTAAATCCTCTTGTTCATGAGTTATGGGAATATGTTAATAAACAACTACTTTTCATGAAGTTAATAACGCTTTTCGAAAACCAACATCACCAGCACTTAATATTTCATCAACTAATCATCCATCGGTGTCAAGAATCGAGCTCAACGCGAAAGCCAATTTCGAAGCCATCCAATTGGATGATAACCCTACAGGTTTATCAATGGATCCCTGTAGTTCTGAGAATTCAAAGATATCGTTCACTTTTTTTTAATCACATCTTTTGCTGCTCCAAGAAGCATCCCTGAAAAATGGTATGGTCATATTAGGATAATGCGCCTTGAAAGTCAACAACGATGGATAAGAGAGAGGCGCGATTCCCATCTATAAATTGATATGTTCCTTGTATGAATTAATAATACCAGCAATCGTTTGTATTCGTGTGCTTTTTCCACTGCCATTTGTCCCAATGATCCCAGGCATATTTATTTATGCCAAATTAAAAGGCGCATCTGACAGCGCTATAACCGTTCGATCTTGTGGACAATAAAATCAGCCCTCATTCTATGCACTTGAAAGGTTTTAATGATTTGTGTGATTCATAGAGATTTTTTCACTTTCCTGTGTTTCATTAGGTTGTCTCAAACTTTTAGTGCAACAAGTTTATTAATTACTTCATTCGGTTTCAGATAGTGTAGCACAGCTCTGTGTCGATCATTAAGCCTGCGCTGAACCATTTTAATTTCATCCAGAGACACATTCGAAAAATCCGTTCCCTTGAGGAAGTATTGCCGGATTAAACCAGTCGTATTTTCGTTGGTACCTCTTTCCCAGGGCGAGGAGGAATGTGCAAAGTAGACTTCGATGCCTGTATCGATCATAAAGCGCTGATGTTCACCCATTTCCTTTCGCTGATCATAGGTTAGTGATTTCTTCAATTCCACTGTCGGGGTTGCGAAAGCTTATGCAAACGCTTCCCGGACTGTCACAGCATCCCGGTTGTTTCCCAGGGGAACCAGCAATGGTATACCGTGTCGTTCGCTCCACCAGCTTGCCCAACGCACTCTGTCTGTTCCTCCCCAGGATCCGGTCACCCTCCCGGTGGCTGGGGACTGAACGGTCCTCAACCTCTGCAGGACGCTCTTCTATCGACATCATTTCCGTGATCTTACCACGTGTTTCCTGTGGCTGCCCCATTTCTGCTTGTGCCGATAGACATGTTCCTGACGTAACGCTTGAATAATGGTACGTTTGAGTTCTCCTCGGGGCAGGACACAGATGTATCGGTAGATCGCTTCATGCGATATGCGCATTTCCATATCCAAGGCTACTCAATTATTTTTCGTTCGGATATCGCTCCGGGTCACCATTGCTGTTTCAACCTTCCAATCACATAGACCGCAATAGTCGATCCCGGCTTGACCTGGTTTTATCCCTGCGCCGCGATCCTGCTGCTGCTTCTGCCCGTTTGCTGGCTGAGAACACCCGGTATCCTGTCCTGCCGCTGTCCCGCTTGATCTCCCGGTAAATGCTTGTTCCATATTACCCCGATCGTTATCGTTTCCTGATTAGATGATCATTAATATGATGACAATGAGATAATGCAGTCCATTTCCTATTCGGTTGAATCGTTTCCTCTCCGACCCGGTCGGAGAGGTTATATTAATGGCCGATGGAAATAATCGCTTGACCTGAGCGTTTGAACAAGGTATACTAGGCGGACTTAACGATGCGGGGTAGAGCAGTGGCAGCTCGTCGGGCTCATAACCCGGAGGTCCTTGGTTCGAATCCAAGCCCCGCTACTATTTTCCAAACGACCATTCCACTCAAAGCATCCTTTCGGGGACGCAAAGATCGCGGAAATGGTCGTTTTTGGTTTTAACATGCGTTGATTCCTTGGTATATTTAATTGAGAAGAGAAAATTCTTTATTGATTATGGAAGGTTCTCTTCTTGGGATAGTTCAAGATTAGCATTTCAATAATTCCATTGCAATATACCAATATCGGTAGGTTTTTAACCTCAAAACCTATCCATATCGATAGGTTTTCGGGATTTGGACGAATTTTTTATGGGGATTTTTAAGAAAACTTACAATAAAATTGTGCCGGATCCTTGCAAACCACCGATCTAATCCTGGTTTTATTGGATAAAATCGAGTCTTCTCTCGATATATACCTAGATGCTTTTGCCCGGGGTTAAATGATCGCACAAGGGTTCTGTCAGACTAGTGGGCAAATATGCATAAGGGCTATACGCGTCTTTGGTATTGCGCACCTGGTCCAGATGTTTTTGAGGGCGGATTTACATTTTATACAAATATTTACATGGGAGGTTTATACTAAATCATTAATATCAAGATACTATGATAATTAATAGCGATTCCATACTTACCCCCGAATTTTACGCTGCTGAATCGGGTAAGGATAGATTTTTTAAGAAAAGAACAACTTATGGCGAATAAACTAGCTTTTTTAGTCAATATTTCATCTTTTTGACGATCAAACCACCAAAACAAAATTAAAATGTACCACATCAAAACCATGCTGTGTGGAAAAATCGTTGTAATTGACAAACTGGAGCGGCTGAAACTTCTGCAAAGCAACCCCCTCGTCAATGAGTTAAATATTTCGATCAAAGAGCCGGAAACGGTATCACGGTTTCTGGGTAACTTCAGCTAGAAAACCACCCACATGCTGCGAGAAATCAACTTCGCGGTCCTCAAAAAGCTTATGTACATCTTCTTCTCCAATCCTTTTAAGCCATCGACGCCATTTTTCAATTGATGATGTTAGCCTACGATTTGTTTTTAAGTCAGGCCGAGAATAATTAGTTTACATGTCTGAATTTATGAAAGTGATTGCAAAAAAGTTACAAAAGTAGAAAGATGCTAAAATTTAATAAATTCTGCCACAACCATCATCCCTCAGGGGTGACGATGTTGGCAAATATTATTCGACGTGGATTTTCGATATTAATATATTTGGAGCACAATCATGGGAACAGTAATGGATTATCTAAAATGGCGTGCGGATTTACGTTTTTCACAGGAACCTTTTAATGACGTCGATGCGCTCATCCTGGCTATGCTCAGTTACCTGGATTTTAAGGGTATTGTGCCAGGCGTAGATGAAAAGGAAAAGATTTCTCTTGAAGAAACCGCGCGGCGCTATTTTTTGGAGCATCCATCACACAAAGACGATCCTGAAAGTATTGACCTGACTGTCAGCTCTTCTTTTGATCGAGGATTAATGCAGATGTTGAAAATGACTTCCAAATCAGCACGTTATTCCGAAATACGATTATCCCGCTTTGTTGAAAAGACAGATTTTCCTACCGAACAGCAGTTCGCCGCGATCACCTTCTCATTGCCACATACCAAACGTCATAAGGTGATCGCCTTCCGCGGAACCGACAGCACACTCATCGGCTGGAAGGAAAATTTCGAGTTGGCATATATGAAAGAAGTGCCCGCGCAGGAATCGTCCAGCATATATCTTAATCGCGAGATCAGCATCCTCTCCGGTAAAGTGACTGTGTGCGGCCATTCCAAAGGCGGCAATCTGGCGGTGTATGCCGCCTCACGCCTGAAAGGCATCGACCAGTCACATTTGTCACGGATCATTAACTTTGACGGTCCCGGCTTCAACTTCTCTATACTTCCTCGTTCCTCTTTTTCCGATTGCGCGCGCAAGGTGGTTAATTATGTGCCCGAAGAATCCATCGTTGGTGTTCTGCTTGATACAGTTGGCGAACGGAACGTAATCACCAGTTCTGCCCGCTATCTATTCCAGCATAACCCACTAACATGGGGCATAGAGCGGTCTGGGTTCCTTGGCGGGGAGTTATCCGTAACAACAAAGTTGTTGGAAGAAACTGTCGAAACATGGCTTGCGCAGCTTACCCTGGAGCGCCGTAAAGCGTTCATTGATGCTTTATTTGATATGCTGGGTGCTTCAGAAGGAAAAACGATCGACCCGAAAGAGGGTCTCAAAGATATCAGCAAGGTCATAAAGAATGTATCCGATCTGGACGAAGACACCAGAAAAATGTTGTCGGAGGTGCTTGCCTCAATCACGGATCAGGCCAGGGACACCATCTCAAATGCGATCAAGGAAAAATTATCACTGGATTAATGATGGCCTGGTGGTTAACTACTTGATTACGCAGCATTCTGAAAATCGAATTCGATGTGCAGATCTAACACAAATTCTGTACGATATGATAGGCTGATTATTACAGCAAAGGTGTGTGGTCTCGTATGTACTTCTTTTTCAAGAAAGTTGCTGGGATATATATGATTTGATTGCAGTATTATGTTTGCGAAAACCACGTGTAATGCAGCATAACACGCTTCTTTTAGATGGTTCTACTGCATAATTGCAGACTATAAGGAGTATATTAGAGTCATTCATACAAGTCTTAAGGGTTTCCAGTTTAAGAAAAAACTAAATGTGCAAGTATTATCCGTCTATATTGTGGCAGCTCGTCGGGCTCATAACCCGGAGGTCCTTGGTAAGTGCCCCGTAGGGGTATCGAATCCAAGCCCCGCTACTATTTTCTAAACGACCATCCCACTCAAAGCATCCTTTCGGGGACGCAAAGATCGCGGAAATGGTCGTTTTTGGTTTAAACATGCGTTATTCCTTGAACTATTTAATTGAGAAGAGATCCTTTTGTTGACTACTTAATGGTATTCTTCTGGAGATATGTCAAGATTATCATTCCAGCGATTTTATTGTTCAATCATAGGAAATTAAAATGGCGGCATTGATCCAGGTAGAGAATCTCAAACGTTACTTTTCGGTAAATAAACGACAAGGTTGGTTCAGAAACCTATTCACTCCCAAGTACGAGTTGGTAAAAGCCGTTGACGATGTGTGCTTTAACATTGAAGAAGGGGAATGTATTGGGTATTTGGGCCCTAATGGGAGTGGAAAATCCACCACAATTAAGTGTCTGACAGGAATTCTCCTTCCAACAGATGGAAGGATCAAATCCTTGGGATTCGATCCTTGGAAAGATCGGCTGTCTTATGTACGTGAAATTGGAGTTCTTTTTGGACAGAAGAGCCTTCTTTTTCCCGATTTGCCAGTAAGAGATGCCCTGAACCTATATAAACGGATTTATGGTATTTCCAATACTGCATTAAATGAAAAAATTGAGGAAGTGGATGCTTACCTGAAATTGGGAAGTTTGTTGGATAAGCCAGTACGGAAGCTCTCTCTCGGTGAACGGATGAAATGTGAATTACTTGCAAGTTTGGTCCATTCTCCCAGACTGCTTTTCCTTGACGAGCCCACCATTGGTCTTGATATCCTGGTGCGAGAGCGTGTCTTGGCCCTTCTGAAAAAATATAACTCTGAAAATAAGACAACAATTTTCTACTCCAGCCACAATTTAGGAGAGGTCGAGAATCTGTGTCAAAAAGCGATCCTGATCTCCCATGGCAAGATTCTATTTAATGGCAACCTGGATGAGCTAAAGATGCGGTATGGAAGTTTTCACCATGTCCATCTGGTCTATCGAGACTTTAAAAACAAGGATGTTCTCCCTTTGCTGGAGAAATTCATTTTTTCAAAGGATGAAGAACATCGCACGATCGAGTTTCAGGTACCCGGAGATAAGGATATTGAAAAAGTTGTTGACCACCTAGTAAGTGGTTTTGAGATTGCCGATCTGACAATCATGTATCCCCCGATAGATGAAATTGTCAGGACAGTACTGTCACAAGATACAGCGGGGTAGCGCGATGAGATCGTATATTTCCCTTCTCGTGGAATCCCTGAAAATCAATATTATCCGTGGAACTTATTTTCGCATTTCTTATTACCTGCAGATTGCGGCCAGTCTTGCCTACGTTTTATCCATGGTGTTCTTCTGGCAGTTTATCCTGGCGAAAGTCCCCCAGTTTGCAGGTTGGGATTCAGCTTCAATATTTCTATTCTTGGCATTTGGAGAATTGTTTTTCGGCATTAATATGGCCTTCTTGTCGATCAGTGGCAAATTGTGGTATTTTATCCGGATGGGGTTTTTGGATAATTATTTGGTCAAACCGTTGGATCCAAGAATAAGTATTATGATGGATTTCTTTGAATCACCCCTTTTTTTCAAATCTTTACCGGGAGTATTCTTATTCCTATTCATGGCCTTTCAGGCAGGATGGAGACCCGCCTGGGACAGCATGATTATGGCAGTACAGATTGTTGTCTTTGCGACTTTCCTTTTTGCGCTTATTCAAATGACATTTAGCAATATCGCGTTTTGGATTGGCTCCACCCAGGCATTGGATGAGACATTGAATTCTCTTTATGAGTTCAGCCATTATCCATTGGATATTATGCCCAATGGAGTCAAACAATTATTCTTATATGTCCTACCCTTGGCCTTTATTGCTACTGTGCCAGCACAATTGGCAAGTGGACAAATGTCGTTTGGAGTTGGAATTAAAAACAACATAATCCTGTGCTTGATCATCTTGATATGGTTGATTATTAATGAAATTGCGTGGCGTGCTGGCTTGCGACGGTATGAAAGTTATGGGGGGTAACATGGTCAGCAGTGATATTTCAGCACTGGTTGGTTTAAGCCTGAATGTATTCCGGAATTTAAAAGCATATACACCCAATGCAATCCTGAGACTCGTCCAGTACCCCATAAAACTCCTTATTCTAGTTGTAGTCTGGAAGGTGATCTATGCTTATGGAGGTACCAACCTTCAAGAATCTATTGGGATGAATTATTCTCAAATCGTTAGCTATTACATCATCGCCGGTCTCATAGCGCAGATGTTTTCTTTCTACCAAATCACACGAGAAGTCGAGAGCGATATTCGACAGGATGTGATGGCTCTTTATCTATGCAAACCGTTTAATTATTGGATAAAACCGGCGAGCAATCTGCTCGTATCGGCCCTCACTTATTGGATCCTGATGCTGCCGCTTCTCTTGCTTGTGCTTTTTGTTTTCATCGGTAATTCCTTATCATGGTTGAGCATGATACAGTTTTTCTGCACCCTGTTTCTTGGCATAATCATTCAGTTCTTAATCTGGTTTATGGTCGGGTTATCTGCATTTTGGACTGAACAAACCCAAGGTCTGCAAAATATCATCGCATGGGTTCAGAATTTTCTAAATGGGACTTTACTACCACTAAACCTGTTTCCCCCACTACTACGTGCTATTAGCCTTGCGCTTCCCTTTCAGATTTTCGTGTATTCCCCGACACAGGCGCTCCTGGGTCTTCAAAGTGCCGAAGAATTTCTACACCAGATCATTTTAGCCTTGGCGTGGATATTCGTCTTGGCTATTATGAATTATTTTCTCTGGAGACGAGCACTAAGAGTTTATTCCTCTCAAGGAGGATAAAAGATGTTTCTTGCGACGAATATCAAAGGATTGTCTGTTCTTGTGAATCCAATTAAAGGATCATCCACGATCGCGTTCCTTAGTCGTGTGGCATGCGGGCATTCTTTTTATGGCAATCCATTGTTGCCACATTTAGTTGAGCACTTGTTGTTTTGTAAAACTCAACAAAAACCAAAACCAGAGAAAATGGTCTTGGATGTCTAAAATAAGGAGGGCATCGTAAACGGACATACAGAACATGAAGCGACGGTTTTTTATACGGTCCTTCCCAATACGAGCAGTCTGCAGGGATTGGAGACACTGATTGTTGATGAAATTTCCTGATCAAGATCAGGGGATCATAGATCAAGAACGAGAGATTATTCAGCAAGAATTTTTCTTTGACAAGAGAAGAAAATGACATTGACGAACCCGCGTACTATACGCACATCGATCAACTATTTTATCCCCATGATGGACCGCTGCGTGCCGGGCAAGCAAGAACCCTTCACAGGGTGCTTCGCGACCAGAGTTCGTCGATTTGGCTGACACCTGCACTCCCTGGCACCGCCCGCCAGGGCAGGTGTGCTACAGGTGCAAGTGTTTGCAGAGCCCGCTACACAAACGGCACGGATTAGGGATTTTAACTCCACACCGTGCTGGGTGCTTGCGTACTCTAAAGGGTATTTCATAAACCGGAGGTCCCTGGTAAGTGCCCCGTAGGGGTATCGAATCCAAGCCCCGCTACTAATTACCAATCGACGACCGCCGGGCCTTATTGTCTCTAAATCCATCACTGGCTTCATCCAATTCAAGCAAGTAGAGGGGTTAAGTCCAAGAACGATAGATTCGTACTATCGTGAATTTTGATTATGGCTGTAATTTCAGGGAGACATTCAAGTATATCGAATTACCACATAAGACGTTCGTAAGTATCTGGCATTTCTGATCAATGATTATGTCCGCAGAAAAATTACGTGTAATAATGATCGCTAACATTCCCTAAAACGGCTCACAATGTTTGAATCACCCTGATAGCATTCTTCTATTGGGTGAGCGACGAATTTCAAATCCCAAACATTAGTAAAATTGTCCCAGGACCAAAATATGAGATACCACCTGTTGAACCATATAAATAGGATGAAGTAGAAGCACTTCTTATAGCCTGTGAGTATTGCCGCGAATCTAGAACTGGTAAACGAGATAAATCTACGATGAGATGAGTTTCGAGATATCGCGATCGGGCCATCATCATGATGCTGTTGGATACAGGTTTACGAGTCAACGAAATCTGGTCTCTGATGATAGTATTTCATTGTCTAAGATAATGGCAAGCTAATAGCTCTTCCTAAACCAATAAGTCCCCGCTATAGAGAATCGCTGAGAACGCCCCCCCGCGTTAAACAGGCATCTTAAACGATCTCTCTATGTATCATCTATTTTTAATCACCACCAGAGGAGATAATTCTGCAACGGTTTTAACAAGCCCTGCACTTTCCATTACACCCACCGCAAGATCCACAGGTCGATGTCTCGAAGAGATACTAATAAATTCATGGCTACTAAGATTTGACAACACGCCGCCCACTACCCTATCATTGTTTTTTGAATCATAAAAGTCTGCCCCTGTACCATGGCTTATGCCACAGATGTTCTTGACCTCATTTTTCGTGACAACTAACCTCGATTTACATCCTACTGACCCACCAACAAACATAAATTTCCCTGGGTCCTCGACTTGACTGACCCCACAATAATGATTAACCTTTCCCCCTGACGGAAATATGTCTGTATGGTTGTTATCCCCCATCAGAGACAATTCCGCACGGACTATTTCTGCCACCTTTTTAATAATTAGCATTCTTCGATATCTTGCATAGTTAATTGCAATCGACCGAATACCTACGAACAACAACCCGTGTCTTGATTCGAGTTGATATGAACTTAATATATTTCGTTCCTTCACGGACTTGGCCCCAAATGTCACATCTACCAGGCCGGCTAGAATATCACCAATAACATCACTTCCGTTATGTACAACAATAAACAGCGATTCATTTGGTTCATACCGAAAACCCTTTTCATAATCAGCAAAAAGTTGAATACTGTCAATTTCTATAAAATGATTCCCTCTTCTGATCATTCCGGTTTGCTGTACAGCCGCAGTGTAGAGATATTCGCGTATTTTTGTCGAAACCTCTCCTTTTGAGGGTTGATCATGCAAAGTGGCAGTATAAGGGCTTTCAATGACAAGGTCGTTAAAGAATATTTCCCGGAGAATGTTATCTTCAGGATTACTTGTTCCCCTAAGGACTTTCTCGACAATTACAGGCAATTCGGCGTTAATATCTACTCTATTAATAATGCCATACGTGTAACCACACCCAAGATCTTGGCCGACAGAATATGGATACACGACACCGTTTGTTGCAAAAATTGTCCCGTTTGGCAGTCCCTTGTCTGGAGCTAAATCGGGGAACAATATCATTGGGGCTTCTGACGACTCATCTTCGGCAAAACGCAGCAGTGTTTGTTGATGTTGCGTTTCTGTGTACGCCTTCCAATCGCCTGGGTCAACGATTGTTTTTATACTTCTCATACGCTATGCCCTGAGTAACGAGATGATCCAAAATGCCAAATAACACGAATCAATACTGCCAGCAACAATATCCAGCCTATCCCTATCACCAACAAAGGAAATGCGGATTCAATTGCTATGTTTCCGCTGATCATACTTGCCGGTAGATATACCCAGAACTGGAAGGGAGAATAGTACAGAATTTTTTGGAAGAAAGGAGGAAAGTAATTAAGAGGCAAATATACACCACCAAAAAACTCTGACAAGATCATGAATAAACGTAAAGTGCCAATTATTTCATCAGTAAAAAATGATGTAAGCCCAATAATGTAGTAAATCATAAAGGTCATGACAAACCCCAGAAAGAAGGTTATCAGTAGCATCAACATCTGAGATATGCTCGGAAAATATCCTGTAATTACGAACCCAACTATCACCAGAATAGGTAAAGCAAACAGCGTATTAAGTACGATGGTCATGATAGCTTTTGTAAGGCACATTGCTAAATGCGACAATGGCCTAACCATGTATAAAACAATATCGCCACCGTAAATTTCTTCTCGGATGTCCCTGGACATCCTTATAAAGGAATATAAGTGACTGAAGAATAACGCGAATATAAAATAAATAATGACCGAGTTTGTCTGTTCCTTGCTAACGTGATTGACTCTTAACAAATAACTCCACAACAAATAAGTGATCAGCAACCGAGCTGGATACCCCAGCCAGCGTAGCGCCAGATCAGTTTTATACGCCACGCTTAATTTTGAGTAAAACTTCAGAAGAGCAACAAAAACCTTCGCGTCTTTTATCCTTGAAGAGAATAGCATCGGATTACCCCCCATTACTTTCATAAATGCTTTTCCCTTTTCGCCAAACGATCTCATTAATCAAAACCCAAAGGGAAAGAAGGAAAAGCGCGCCGACGATCATGATCCAGGGGTTTGTTTTGGATAGAGAAGATAGCGCCGGCTCGGTAGCTGCAAAACCGATGGGGATTAATAACGTAAAAACCAGTCTCAAAGTATTACCCAAGATTGTTAATGGGTATTTCGTCAATGACTCCAACGATTGAGCAATCTCTTCAACAAATTTTGTTGACCCGATCCAAAAAGATATAAAGCTCCCGGTAAAGTACACTAGAATTAATGCAATCGCAGCCACCGTTGACGCCAATAAGCCCATAAAAATACCAAAAGCATTAATATGCACCCCAAGACGAACGGCAACTATCAATAAAACAACCACGCTAGGAATACTTCTAATAAGATTAGACAAATTTGTCCCAAGTACAATCAGCATCATTCGCGGATCCGCAGGACGAGTTAATATCGTGTCAAAGCGCCCAGAAATAATATAAACATACGCCTTAATCGCATAATCACCAATGCCACCCACAACCGCGTGAAAAAATTCAGCAAATGCAAGATAAATGGCCATTTCGCCTAAAGACCACCCGGGAACCTCTGCGACACGCTGCAAAAGGATATTCCAGAACATCAGAAACAGGAAAACATAGGCCAAGTTTGATACGACAGATAATAATGAAGACAACCCAAACTCAACCGTTTCGCGATACGACAATCGAAATCCCGCTGAAAAGATTTTCAATGAATGGATCCACGTTTTTATCATTTGCTCTCCCCCGACATCGAGCCATTTCCTAGAATCAGCGTGGACACCATGTCCCTGATGTCTGCTGGTTTTACCTGGAGATAAACCAAGGAACACGCTTTTTGGAGGCGATCGACAGTTGCCTCCACTGAATCTGAACGCACAGATAACACTGAAAACAACTCTCCTCTTTCCTTGCATTTATTCTCTGTGAACAATAAGTCTAAGAGTTTCGCGTCACGTACATTGTTAAAGGCGAATTCAATATCTACCAAGGATTGCAGTTTCAACCATTCCACAGCTCGATCAATCCGTTTCACTCCACCTTCAAGGACAATCAATCGCGAGCAAGAAGACGATAATAGGTCCACGTTATGGGAAACCAAGATTGTGGTCTTCCCATTTTCCGAACGGCGGTTTATGTACTGTGATAGCTTGTCACACGCCAAAATATCAAGACCGATGCTGGGTTCATCCAAAAATACCAATTGCGGATTATGCAATATTGATGCGGCCAAGTCCCCTCGCACCCGTTGTCCGAAGGACAACTTACGAACAGGCTGTTCGATAAACTCATTAATGCCAAAACAATTATCAAGATTCTCAATTTCACGATTAAATTCATCTCTCGAAATATCATAAACTACGCGGTACAACTCCAGGCTGTCTTTTAATGGGAGATCCATATAGAGCAATGATTTTTGTCCAAAAACAACGCCGATCTTATTGACATATTCACGTCTTTGCCTGAACGGGTTATATCCCAGACAGTTTACTTCTCCCTGATCGGGTTTGATAATCCCACATAGGATTTTTACGAGAGTGGATTTTCCACTCCCGTTCAAACCGATGAGACCGACAGTCTCTCCTGGCCCTATAAGAAGACTGACATTATCCAGGGCTAGTTTTGCCGGCCTTTTTCCGCTTTTATTCTTGTCAATGGTAATACCCCATCGAGCCCGATACGTTTTAGATACATTCTCTGTAAATATGTCAAACGTTGGCATTGAGTACCTCATTTTTTTGGAGCAAGGATCGCCGTGATCCTTCTATGGTTGTTAAGATACTTATTTGAAAAAACCTTAAACTTTTTTGAGTCCAGTTTTTCTAGTTCTTGAGCGGCTACCCTGGGGTCCAAAATACTCTTATTTGAAAAGCATCTTTCAGCGACAGCCATCATGAACTTTACTTTATTTTCAGAAAGTGCATGAGTATAACTAAGATAGTGCTCTTTAGCGCCCTGAATTTCTTCCTCAGTTAAACCATGGTCGATAATTTTTCGAAATTCCTCATTTACTGCTCCAGTAAAATACTCAGTAAAACCAGTTCTATTCTTCGAGCTGGAGGCGGCGAGCGCAAGAACTCCAATTTTTTCAAAAACCATGTGTTGCAAACTTACCGTATACGCCTGTGCATCTTTTACGACAATTCGTTGATATAATCGTGACGCCACCCCCACTCCAATAAACCGACAGAAAAGATTTGCTAGATCATGATCGCCATCAGATCGACCAGGAAATGGTAAGGCGACAGAAACATACTCGTTCTTCCCTGTAGACGGAATATGAGTTGGCTCATTTCTTACGGATATTTTAGGTTGCAGTGTGGCTCTGGTGACTTTCATACCTTTATTTTGATGGTCTTTCAGAACCTCCCGGACCATATTCCTGGCACGGCTTACGTCGTTGTGAGAAAAAATTACTACTCCTCCCCCAAGGTGAAAATTGCTTTCATGAAATCTCATAAATCGAGACAGGTTATTGCCATCCACCACCGTAGTTCCTTGCGGCCTAAGGTATTTACCCCCAAGCAAGAGGTCGATCGATAAATCCTGGGCGAGGACAATGCCCCCGAGCGCCATTTCATCTTCCCTGTTACGTATTGCTATTTCTTTTTGTATAGTAGGCAGGTCCACTTCTATCATAGAAAAAGCAATGTCAAGGAGCGTTCTTAGGCACACCTCAAACTTATCACAAGGAAAACGAGCAACAAAACCTGTATATTCTTGTGTCGTGTGTGCAGAATAGATCATTCCAAGGTTTTCTAACTTGTATAAAAATTTATTATGGCTCCCATTTACTGTTCGCCGAAACGATAGATGTTCAAGCAAATGCATCCACCCGTTCTCGTTGGCCTTTTCGATCAACGATCCTCGAGGAAGCCACAGCCCTAAAGCAGAGAGATGTGGTGCCGGGTCAATATCAATTACAGAAATATTGTTAATAATTCTTTCGGACGTAAACATTCATCCCTCTTTTATCATAATCCAACAGGCTTACGTTACCATTATTGCCATCAATCGTAACAGTTTCTCCCTGCCAGATAATTTCAATATCATTGATTAGCACACACGGGATACCTAGCTCTCGGCAAAGAATTGCTGCATGCCCGAGAATACTGCCTTGCCGAATAATAACGCCTCTCAAAGAGATTAACTTCCCAACGTCTGATGGGGCTAATTCGTTTACACACAGGATCTTGTTAAAATACATGTCACTAGACGGACCAACAACCTCCCCAGTTACAACCCCTTCCGCAAAAGCAGTGCCCTTGATTACCTTGCCAGAACTCGGGGGCAGACCAACGTCGGCAGCATTTTGCCCTTTACTGACCTTTGCCGGCCTAACCTGCAGAATCACCAATCCCGCTTTATTGAACGTCCACTCAATATCAACTGGCGTTTTGAATAAATTTTCAAGTTTCAAGCAAGCGTGATATATATCAAAGATTTGTTCGTTTGAGACCGAGGGCTCGTTTGTAAGCCGGTCATCGTCAAGGCGAACAGCTGCTATTCCTCCAGACACATAGCGCAAAAATGAGGCGGTATATTCCTTTTCTCCCTTACTCCAATACACGCGATCTCCAGCCTTTTTATCAAGCCATTTCGATGTGACAAAATACGAAAAGGCTTTAGGTGCGATTTCAGATACCATCTTCTTCTTTGAGGTCAGGTAAAATTTATCCGGGTTTATTGCACCTTCAACCAACGGGATGCCTAGACCAACAGTGGATTCGATAAGGACGCCTTTCCTGGTGATCGGGTGCTTAGAAAAAGCTACACCAGATGCACGAGATTGAATTAATGGCTGAATTAGTACAGCCATACTAATGGGTTTCCCTTTATTCACTTTCATCTGATATATTTTGGCTTTATCTGAAAATGCACTTGCCCAGACTTTCCTAATAGCCTTTTCAAGGTAAGCAGCCTTACACGGGATACCTATTTCTGTACGGAAAATGCCTGCTGCTGATAAATCTTTGCTATCTTCGGTGTTGGACGAAGAGCGAACCATCAATACTTTACCAGTATAGTATTCACAAATATCATTGACTGCAACCTGAAGTGGGGCTGGGAATTCGCCGCGCGCCAACCACTCAATTGGATCATAAAACCCCTGAGCCTCACCATGTTTCAGGAACGTTTCCAAACCGAAAGCGGTAACGACGATCCCTCCGGGAGTAATGAATTCTGCCGGCAATAGGGACAAAGAATAAGCTTTGTTACCAGCCTGTTCGGCGTCTATCTTATCAAACCCCAAGCGTAGAGTTATCGGTAACATATCTCAATGCTTTCTCAATATCTTGTACGCTGCATGTCATTGGTTGAAGTCTTGCTCGTTTTGCCAATAGTTTAAGATTTCTCGAACCACGTTCTTGCCAATAGTGCCTTAATTCTTCGTGATCAACAAGTCCAGCCCAAACGATTATGGCTGGAAATATTTCGGGATAAGATTTCGCTACAAACTCCAGGGCGAGTTTTCTTTTCAAACACATGTCTCTATCTTGTTTTCGCAATTTATGTAACAGTGAGCTTGCCCCACTTTTCCCGCCCGCCTGGCTTCCAAGTTTATCAATATACTCCTGATCGGTTGCGGCCAATAACTCGGGGTCATTATCATTTTCGCGCAAGAAAGAAGAATTCATTTGGAATTCAGAGAATAAGCGTGGATCTATGTAAGCATTTAAGGCCGACGTGATCAGTATTACACCATATGGAGTGACACCTGGATTAAGCAAAGAGTTAATCCATTTTTCCATATCGTTATATTTGGTAGATATTTCTCGAATAGTCTCAAAGAGATGATCGGCCTTTTGTGTAACAATGTTGTGGCTCATCATTTCTGTGAGCGCAGCAATATACGCCGGATAATATAATATGGGTTTAGACTCAAAGCGATAAGTTACTTTTCGAATATTTTCAATAGATTGTTTTAAATTATTAGATAGGGATTTGGCAACATCAATGTCGCACGGGGATTTAAAAAACCTCTCCCAAACGCTACTGTCTTTCCATGAACGGTAAGCCGCAAGGTTAACGTGAACAACGCCTGGGACATATTCCAACGCCGAATTGCTACATACTTCGTTCGCATATTCGACCAACCCAAGGCTATACATTTGAAATCCTACCAGGCTATTCGCTGCATAGATCAAGTGGTAATCCATAAATGCTATTTTATTAACCTGGTCTTCATATAGGGAATAAATCATTCGAGTATTATATAACCTCCTTTTTTAATGTGATACAGGGCGCGGTAACTAATATTTCGCGCCCTGTATCAGAGTAATACTATTTTTCTTCGACTTCAGCTTCTTCGACTTCAGCTTCCTCGATCTCCGACGCTGTATTTTCTTCGGACATCAGTTCTTCAAGCTCACCAAGGTTCAACTTCGTAGTAGCATGCTTACCTATTGTTTTCACCTCCATTCTATAATAGAATCACAGCTCAGCGTTAATGCCTCTTAGCTACTGAATAGTAGTCCTGAGAAGGCTTCAAATTAGGCTACAAAAATATCAGCAAACAAATTGCTTACACCTCCAGACCATCGGATTTACTTGTGCAAACACTCCTGTTTCACTCTCGCCTTCCGAGAAACGTGTTTTGTTGTCATACCAGAAACAAACACATTCATAATCCACAACGGGCATCGATCAACAAATGCTCATTTTGTTACGCAGGGAGGTTTTCAGTTGCCTGCCCAAACCATTCAAAATACATGCCATAGAATGGATGGACAAAGATGTGATCGCCATGCTGAATGATATGGGGATCAAGGACTCTTATGAACTGTTGGCAGTGTTCGGGGATGAAGAAAACAAGACATCGCTGTCAGACAAAGCCGGGCAATATATGGATGAGATCCGTTCCTTGTACCAGATCGCCGACCTTTGCCGCGTACAATGGGTGAGCCCCTTAACCGCCAGATTGATGGTGGCAGCTCGTCGGGCTCATAACCCGGAGGTCCCTGGTAAGTGCCCCGTAGGGGTATCGAATCCCCACAGGGGGGACGATGTCCAAGTCACGCCACCTTCAAAAGACGCCGAAAGGCGCCTTTTTTTATCAGGCAATAACCACGGTGAACCCATGGGACGATATAAGTCGGCGGAAAGAAGTCAAGAGTTGGTGAGGGGGAAAACAGTTCCATAGAAGGGTTGAAATCAAGCAATATTTCAATGTACAATTTAAAGGAAAACGGTTTATATGATGAAAAAGGTACTCGTCATACTTATCATATGTATGCTCATGGTTGGTTGTCAATCGACCCCTGCAGCTCCTCCCTCGGATACAACTGGCGTGTTGCCCAATATGGTATATATTCCGGCAGGTGAATTTGAGATGGGCTGCGACCCGGATCACAATGGTGGTATTTCCTGTCATGCTGATGAATTGCCCCTCCATACAGTCAACCTGGTTGAATATTACATTGATAAATACGAGGTGACCAACGCCCAGTACGCCGCATGCGTGCAGGCTGGTGCCTGTGATCCGCCGAATCGATTCTCCTCAGAGACACGGGATTCCTACTACGACAATCCGTCTTATGCATATTACCCGGTAATCCACGTTTCCTGGTATGACGCGGATGATTACTGCACGTGGGCAGGCAAGCGACTGCCAACCGAGGCGGAATGGGAGAAGGCTGCCGGACGAAAAAATAAAAGCGCATATAGCTGGGGAGACAAGGACCCCAATTGTAAACTGGCAAATATGTACGACATGGCCACATCCAGTTATTGTGTGGGCGATACGATCGCGATGGGCACCTATCCGGCTGGCAGCGGACAGTACGGTGTCATGGATATGGCCGGTAATGTCTGGGAATGGGTGAGTGACTGGTATTCCGAAACATATTATGAAACATCGCCCACGGATAATCCAACAGGTCCTTCTGGGAGTAACTTCAAGGTGCTGCGGGGTGGCAGTTGGGGAAGCAATTGGACCTTCTTGCGCGTGTCAGGCCGTAGCTACGATCCGAATTTCAACAGCAGTAAAGATGCCGGGTTCCGGTGTGTTCTTTCTTCAGGTGGTGAATGAACCGCATGGATTCAGTGTATAAGCTCACACAGCGCAGGTAATCCATTTACTCAAGATCCTGAACATGGCTGGTAAAAAAAATATTAATCCACCTTCTTTTTGGGGAAATTTGCTGATTTTTTTTGATATTTGAGGCTGACTATCAAATCAGCCTCATTTTGTTCATTTTTTCTACTTCACATAGTCCAGCAGGTAAGCATATCCCTTGGCTTCCATTTCTTCGTAAGGCACAAAGCGCAAGGATGCGCTGTTGATGCAGTAGCGTATGCCGGAGGGTGAAATGGGGTCATCATAGAAAACGTGCCCCAAATGAGAATTGCCTGCCCGGCTGCGCACTTCGATTCGCGACATGCCGTGGGAGCTGTCCTCCAGAAGCCTGACTGTATTTTCATCAATGGTTTTGGTGAAGCTTGGCCATCCGGTGCCGCTGTCAAATTTATCGCTTGAGGAGAACAATGGCTCACCCGTGACCACATCCACATAGATGCCACGCGCGTGATTTTCCCAGTATTCATTCCTGAATGCCATCTCAGTGGCACTCTCCTGGGTCACTTGATACTGCTGCTCGGTGAGAATCGCCTTGATCTGCTCTTGCGACGGGCGCGGGTAGTCAGCCGGGTCGACAATCATTTCACTGATCACGCGCATCTCATCCCGGGAGATGTGGCAGTATCCTAACGGGTTTTTATCCAGGTAATCCTGGTGGTATTCCTCCGCATCATAAAAACGCTCAAGGGCTTCGATTTCCACCACGAAACCCTCATGACGTTCCCTCTCGATAGCTGCAATATGCTCCACGGTCGCCCTGGCAGCTTCGTCAGCATAATACACACCTGTCTGGTACTGGGTACCGATGTCGTTGCCCTGGGCATTTTCAATGGTAGGGTCGATCACCTGGAAATATGCAAAAAGGATTGCATCCAGGCTTACAACCTCCGGTTTGTACTCGACCCGCACGGTTTCACGAAAACCGGTGAGACCGGTGGTAACCTTCTCGTAGGTTGGTACCAGGTCTGCATTGCCGTTGGCATAGCCACTTACAGCGCTCACCACGCCAGGCAGGGATTGCATCAGCTTTTCCAATCCCCAGAAACACCCCCCCGCCAGGTAGATCACATCAATTCCATCTTTCTTGATATACGTTTGATCAAATCCCGCTTGTGTCATTTCACTTGCCTTCTCCTCTCCAGCCTGGTTTGGGCTGCTGATCAGTGTCTCATCAGTTGCACTGCAGGCGTTAAGCAAAACAATAACCAAAGCGGCTAACATGAATTTCTGTAATTTTTGCATGATGCTTCACATCCTTTAATTTACCGGTTTGTTGCGGTTCTTCTGCTTAAGCCTTTTATAAGGGTTTAGCCGTCAGTCATTCCATGTTTGCCATGGGATTTAACAAAAACGGCCTGGCTACCCCCTGTCTTGATCTCGATCATGACCTCGTTGCGGGCGAGAAACCCAGGCACCCAGGGTGGATTATAGCCGGCGACGATGAAGTCCCCCTGGGTTTCAAGTCCTTCTTTTTCCAACCACGCACTGAGACGCTGCCTGCCATTCTTGATCCTGGCTCCCTGGAAATACCCAGAGAAGCGAATGGCTGCCATGGTATGGGGTGGTACTTTGGTAAAGCGAATGGCGCCCTCTCTGGGGATCGGCAGCGTTTCCAGGGTGTATTCTGAGGGCATGATAAAGGCAACCGTATAGTTGCCATCCCCACTGATCGTGACCGGTTTGGTCATGGCGATCTTTTGCGATTGTGATACCTGCACCGGGGTGGTCATGGCGATCTTTTCAGTTTTGATGTTATTGCCAAATATATAGCCAGCCAGGATTTTAAATCCCTTAAAGATCGCTTTTCGATATGTTTTATCGATGATGGTTGTTTCTGCCTTGATATAAGCCGGGTACTGACGCAGCTCAATGGCATTTTCTTTTCTGATCACAGAATAATCAGGCGTTTCTGTCATTGTTTCCTCTTAATCCATCAACATACAACAAACACTTCCCATTTTAGCTCATATTGATCCTTCTTTTTCTCATTAGGAGCTGTTTATGAAGAAATAACGGACTTTTAAGATAATCCCTTTTGGTTTGCTAAGTATCGGTTATTTTTAATGTCTAAAGCTGAACAGCGCCAGATCAGGTTTGCAGAGATTTGTTATTTAATCTTGACCGTATCCAAATCAGCAAGCAGGGCTTTGCGGTCATCGCTGTCTGAGATCTTTTCAGCCCAATGCCGGGCTTTTGAAAGGGCTGCCATCATTTTCGATTGGTTCCCGCCGATTGCCTCCGCCCGAGCCAGGGCTTCGTAAGAATATCCCATAAAGAAAGGACGTTCCCCATCCCGGCGGCTGGCAGCCAGCGATTTTTCGGCATATTGATAGGCAAGCCCGGCTTGGGCGAGCAAGGTGTAAATACGGGAAGTCTGCCAGTAAGCGATCGACTCACTTTCAAGGGAATAATCGCTGCGCTGTGTCCAATGGTAATGTGACGCCAGGCTCAACCGTATCATTTGCTCATCTTCTTCCGGGGTCCGGTCGGTTTTTTCCATCAAATCCCAAGCCTGGTTGAAACAAGCGGCTGAGAAGAATTGATGGGCAGCCTGCTGGTCAAAAGCCGGTTGCTGGGTCATGGTTTTCTCCTGAATTCAAACGCGATACGGTACGGTGAAAGGATATTATAGCATTGCGCCGAACAGGCAGGAGATTACCCAGGTATGTTTATGATCGATCATTTGCAGGGCGCCGGTAAGCCAATTTTAGACTATCGAGTGGATGAGAATCAGAATAAATTAGTAGGAAATACTCTTTATGATAAGATGGAGGCCATGTCAATGAAAAAATATGCAGATGAATATGAAACTGTTGTCATTTTGGATGCTGACGGCCATGAAAAAACAGTAATCGAATACCGCGGAAAGTATTTCGAGTGCGCATTTGACAAGGAAGACCTCGATCGGTTCAGAAGAAACTGTTATGTGCTGCTTGCCATGATTACGATTCTTCACATCAGCGCTGGGTTCGTGGCGAACCGGGGCATGTATCAGCTATACGTTGCTCTTCCGTATGTATTCGCGTTCTTTCCATTATTATATTTGGCCATGGGCGTTTTACGGTTGCCAAAGGAAAAGCGCCTGTATCGCCGGGATGAGATCAGGCTTTCATATGATCGCATGAAGAACGCAAGCATGGCATTGGTGATCATTCTCGGTATCGGGGTGCTCGGTGAAATAGTATTCCTCTTGTTGGTATCGGATGGCAGCCAGAGCATGTTGGAGTACCTGTATCTTGCACTCGAAGTGTTTACGGCTTCTTTTGTCTATTTACTCATAAGATTACAGCGTGATAATCAAGTGCAGGCCTGCAGCGAACAGAAACCACAGTAGTCTATACTTGTCTCAAATGTACTGAACCCATACACTTACTGAACTAGTTCAGATACATGTGAGACAGAGAGACTAGACAAAAAGGCACATCGGGGTCATCCTTAGAGGTGGAAAACCAAAA
>JAFGXF010000035.1 GCA_016936755.1 Anaerolineaceae bacterium
CGAATAAAGCGCCAACTGATCGCCCGGACCTGTTGCGTTCTTTTTCACCGATCTACTTCCTGACCTGTCTGGCGCTGGTTGTCGGTTTTGGATTGGCCTGAGTCATTGGGTCAATTGATACGTGATGAATATTAATGGAGGTGTTCATGGATCCAAATAGCGGTTTTGCCAAGTTCCTGAGGGTGGTCGCCATCATCTTCATGAGCCTGACCACATTGTTCAACCTGATGGGTGGTATTGGCAGTTCCTGTATTGCCTTCTTCGCGGAGACATACGGCCCTGACTATGCCAATGTCGTACCCTACAAGTGGCTGTACCAGCTGCTGGTGGTTCTGACAACAGCTGCGGCCGTATATGGCATCTACGCCATTGTTCAGCTCATCAAGGGTACCAAACGCGCCTGGCGCGATACGATCATTGCGCTGTTCGTTGTGTTGGTGTTGACGGTCATCCAGATCATCGCCTCACGCGAACTGCGCGGCAAGTCAATGCCGAATGATGCACGCTTGTATATCACCGTGATCACATTGATCCTGTTCCTGATCTTCCGCATCCCCGGGATCTGGAAGGGTGTGAACTTCGACAGAGGAGCCCGCAAAGGCGGTGGTGGTTTGGCAGCTGGCACCTCCCTGATTCTGGCCGGGTTATTCACGAGTGTTTCTCCGGCCATTTTCGCCGGGACGCATACGTTTGGCGGATACAACTACGCCAGTGTATGGCAGTGGCAGTTCCTGCTGGTGGGTGTGTTCCTGTTCCTGACCGGCGCTGCTATCCTGCTGCGGTTGTTCTGGAGCCCGGTTACGAAGCCTGCTGTTTTTTTGGCAGGCGAAACCAAAGCCTAGAGAAAACAGCCCCGGTGAAAACCGGGGCTGTTATATTCCATGAAAACAGATATGATACGGGTATAATTCCGTTCCGATGTTGAATTCAGTCCGTCTTCCTTATAGAGGTCTTGTGTAATGCCCGGCCTGACCCCCGGCCGGCGCTGGCAGCCGGCATTCAAACCCTTTACAAAACGCACTTTCTGGCAAAAGCTGGAAGGGCGGGTCGAGCTGCTCATCAAGGGGCCCATCTTTGGCTGCCGGATGTGTGGCAACTGCCTGCTGCAGGAGACGGCTTTCATCTGCCCGATGGAGTGTCCCAAGGGATTACGCAATGGCCCCTGCGGTGGCGCGACCGAGGTGTGTTACATCGACCCGACCCGGCCGTGCATCTGGTACCGCATCTACCAGCGGTCTTTCAAACTCAAACGCCAGGAAAGACTGCTGGAAATCCTGCCGCCCATGGACTGGGCGCGCGCCGGCAACAACCTGGTTGGCGAGGTGGTTGCCCAGGTTCGTAAAGTCGGCTTGAAGCGCATCTTGAGCGGTTTCATGAAAAAAGAAGGCGGCAGCCGCCTGGCGGTGATCGAGGATGAGGTTTTCTTCCCCATCCGCCAACCGGATTGGTGGCAGGGTGATTATGCCTATCACGCCCCGCTTGACCATGAGCCGGTCTCACGACTTGAAAGCGATTTGAAATCCGGCAAATTCGTTGTAACAGTCGAGATCACAGCGCCGCTCAGCGACAATGCTTCCAAGCTGATCGAGGAGATCGGCTTGATCAAGCCGCATGTCTCGGCCATCAACTTCACCGACAGCGCTTCGGCTAACCCGCGCATGGCAAGTGACGCTTGCAGCAAAATAGCGCTGGAGCAGGGTGCTGAGCCCATCCTGCAGATCTCAGCCCGCGACCACACCCGCACCGTGTTGCAGGCCAAGGCACTTGGGGCCTCGGCCATGGGTATTCATAACCTGTTCGTGGTGACCGGCGACAGCCCGATCATCGGACCCAATCCGATTGCGCGCTTGGATATTGTTGACCTGGATTCGGTCCAGATGTTGTGGATCCTGCGGCGCATGCGCGATGAGGGCATCTACCTGGGCGGTCGCAAGATGAAATACCCACCGAAGTTCTTCCTGGGTGCAGCGGCCTCACCCATGGCCAGCCGGCCGGAATACCAGGCCATCCGCGAGGAGAAGAAGGCCAATGCCGGGGCGCAATTCTTCCAGACCAACGTCATCTATGATTTGGCAGCGCTCGAAAGCTGGATGAATGCGTTGACCAAACGCAATGTACTTGGGAAGGTCCACATCCTGGTCGGGATCAACATCCTGAAAAGTATGGCCATGGCGCAGTACCTGGACCGCGAAATCCCAGGTGTTTTTATCCCGCATGATTTGATGGAACGTATGCAGGAAGCTGGTGAAGGTGCTGAACAGGAGGGTTTCCAAATCGCATTGGAATTAATCGAGGGCATACGCAAGTACAAGGAAGTGAACGGCATCCACATCATGCCGGTCGGGCGCGAGAAGGACGTCCCGCGCCTGTTGCAGGAAGCCGGGTTGAGTGGTTAATCTTAGTATGGGACGCAGGATTGGATCATTCGGGAAAGTGTATCAATTGAAATGATATGCTGTGAACTATCAACCAACCGTCAGTATTTGTGTTAACATTTTTCTTACTGAACTAGTTCAGATACATGTGAGACAGAGAGACTAGACAAAAAGGCACATCGGGGTCATCCTTAGAGGTGGAAAACCAAAA
>JAFGXF010000036.1 GCA_016936755.1 Anaerolineaceae bacterium
ATCACCATCCCAGCGGGCAATGCCGTGCAGCGCCGGGGCACCACTGCCCTCATTTTCAAACACACCGGTGGCATAGATATCCGTGCCATTCACAAGGATGTCATACACAATCCCGGAAACATCATCACCCAGGCCCATGCCCAACGGATTGAAGGATGTGCCATCGAAATAGGTGATGTTGTAATCATCCGTGCTGTCACCATCCGCATTCGTGAAATCGCCGCCGATCACAACCCCGGAGCCATACGGCTCGAGCGACAGCACGGGGCCACTCAGGGGCGTGTCGCCCACCTCCACCCAGTTCTTGCCATCCCAGCGCACCAGGTAGTCACCGTTCGACCCGCCGACCTCCGTGAAATCACCTCCGACGAAGATCTCCTCCCCGACCACCGCAACGGCATTCACATTATCAGTGAAGGATGCTTCCCCAGATGGCTTATCCCAGCGCGATAAGCTCCAGCGGGCGATGCCGTTCAACGGACGGGAGCTGCCATTGTTGTAATAGAACCCGCCACCCGCGGTTATCCCATCCGACTCGACCAGCAGTGCTTCCACAACACCGCTGAACCCGGCGCCAACTGCATCCCAGCTCGATCCGTAATAACGTGCAAGATAGTCGGCATTATCGTCAGAACTGGCATCTGTAAAGTATCCGCCGGCATACACCTCACCATCCAGGCAATCAACTACTTTTACTGTGGCGCCCGGACTTGTCAAGCCTACCCATTCCGGGGTGGCTAAACTTATATCGAAATAGTACACTCCGGTAACACCAGCAGCATAGACTGTGGAACTACACATGCTCATGTCATAGATGACGCCAAGGTCTGACAAGCTGGTGTATAGGCCTGACCAAACACCGCTCGAGATGGTATATTTCCGGACACGGTGTCCATAACCACTTCCATTGTCCAGGAAATTGCCACCTACGAATAACTGTCCATCATAAGCAGCCAGACCCTGAACTGTATTGTCGAGGTCGCCGCCGATCGATTCCCAGCTGCTGGTATCCCCATTCCAACGGACAATGCGGTTTGCTGTGCCATCCCCGGTAGCGTCCGTGAAAGACCCGCCCACATACAGATCGCCATCGACCAACACCATGTCCATTACGGAGTCATTCAGGCCGCCATCCATGACATTCCAGTTACCGGTTAATGTGTCCCAGTAGGCGATGCGGCTCATATTATTATTGCTATTAATATTATCGAAGTTTCCGCCGACATAGATTTTCGTACCATCAACAACGATCACATTAACAGCCGCACTGATACCAGTCCCAACCGCATGCCAGGCATTGCCGTCCCAGCGCGCCAGGTAATCCGCATCTTCGATCCCGCCGGCATCTGTGAAAGAACCGCCCACATAGTAATCCGTGCCACTTTTTACGATCGACAAGACAGACCCGCTCACACCCCGGTCCAGCTGGTGCCAGATGGCATTGAAAAACCAGGTCGGCAGTGTTTGGGCCGGTTTGGCTTCCACCCCGGTCTGACCGTTGCCGGTTGAAAGGCAGACCAGCAACAGCGCGATGATCACCAGCACATGCATCCCACGGGAACTATTTTTTCGATATTGGTTGTTTAAGCGCACCTTACCCTCCTGTCGAAGATAAATTTATGTACACAGATACTATACCCGAGACCCCTGTTCTGTCAAGTAACTGCACTTGGTATTTCCACCGGGGCTTGTATTAGTCATTCAAATATCGCAGCGACTACTCGTGAAGAGGAAGCGTTGAGTGTATCTGTCAGCGCCAGGCTGATATGCGGCCGGTTGCCCGAGGTGCCCAGGCAGGGCGCCACGGCGAAGGGCATGCTTTTACCTCACGTGATCGATTGATCATAACGAATATATCGCGGCAGGCGGCCGCACCCGCATGTGGGATGGCCACATCGCCCACACTGTATCCCGAATATAAAACAGGGGCGCACTACAATGCGCCCCCACAGATAACCGGTGTGATCGGATAAGTCTTATCTCACGGCCGCAGGATCAACGGCAGGTAGCTGTGCCGATCATCGATGAGCAATGCATACACATCGGATGTGCCACTGCCCGGAGCCGGATTGTAAACGGTCAGGTTCACCGTCCCTTTCGTATCCACATCCTCCGCAGGCATGCTGATGCAGGTCGTACTTCGATCCGCCCCATCCCATCGCACGACCGATGTCGGCAGGAATCCGATCCCTTCCACGATCAGGGTAAAGGATCCAGAACCAACAATGATGGATGGGTGGGCAGGCATAGTGATCCAGCCGGTCAAGGATGCTGGTGATACGCAGATGCGTGTTTTTCAAGATGCCTGCATGCTGATGATTTTTCAGGGGTACTTTTATCCGGAGATGAACCGGCAGACAAACCAATTCGAACCCATGTCACGTTTCCCCTGCAGATTAACAACCTGGCATGCGCTTGCAGCAGGGCACACTTATTGGATTAGACCATGATTTCATTTTATGTGATAATTAACCCATCAATGATGAAGGAGCCTGATTAATATGGACATCATCATCTTCATAGAAAACGCGCTGGACAACAGCTGGGTGGTCGTGGGTCTTTCAGTGCTGGTTGTCATTGCGGGATATTTCCTGAGCCGCCTGCTGGCCGGCTGGATCGTACGCGCCATCCAACGCGCCAGCCGTATCCGCATGCTGGCCAGTCGATTTAAAGATGTGGATACAGGAAGCATCCTCCAGCGCATCCGCCAGGTCATCCATCTGATCCTGTTTCTCCTGTCGGTCTGGGGATCCTGGATGACTCTCAACAGTCACCCCGATGTATCAGCCCGCATTGGGTTAATCTGGCAGTCACTGATACGCTTTTTTCAGCTGCCGGTCGTCATCTACGCATTTGATGTCCTGCTGATCGGGTTGGCAACCCTTCTGCTCATCCGGGTGATCCAGTGGGGCCGGCTGGCTTTCGATAAGATCACCAAACGCATTGAAGCGGAACGTGGCAAGCGGTTGAAGGATCTGCATTTCCAGCATGTCAGGCTGATGAGTGCATATCAAGTGACCAGAACCTTGCAGATCGCAGTCCGTTATACCCGCTACCTGTTGAATCTTCTTCTGTTTATCCTCTACCTGGTGTGCATCTTTAGCCTCTTCCCGCAGACGCGTGGGGTCGTCACCTCCATTCTGAACAGCGTTTTCCAGGTGATCGGAGATGGCTGGAACGATTTTATGGACTACCTGCCCAATTTGTTCAACCTGGTGATCATCATCATCATCACGCGTTACGGTATAAAACTCGTCCGTTTCATATTCCAGGAAATCGAAAAAGGCACCATCACCTTCAGCGGATTCCACCGCGAATGGGCCACCCCAACCTATCAGCTGGTGCGCATCCTGGTGATCATCCTGGCCCTGGTGGTGGCTTTCCCATAC
>JAFGXF010000037.1 GCA_016936755.1 Anaerolineaceae bacterium
ATATGCCGCTGGTGAAGATCTCAACGAAGGCATCCTCTATCGATCGATCTGGTATGCTGCCTGGGAAGCATTGAGCCGTTTTCCCGATGATCCCCACGCGGACGAGTGGTTATGGAAAGCCGCGTATTACATGACTCTTTCAGGGGATGCGGAACTGGCTATCAGAATTTATGCCGATAGACTGGGCACGGCATTGAATGCGCAGGGGCTATCGTTTGGGGAACTCCCAGACTGGTTCAAATCTGGGGAAGCAGTGAGTAGTATTTTTTCTCCGGAATACACCTTAATGATTGAACCGATCACAATCCCGGGCCATGATTCTAACTTCATTGTGAGTATTGGACATATTAATGATGTTGAGACCCCGGGTATATCCTGTTATTTGGTTATGAAGGAAGCCAATCAAGTAAAGGTGGATATTATCTATAATGGTTATCCAACATTCGGTTATTTTGCCATGCTTCGGAATAATGGCTTTTGTTACCCCAAGGATGTTACCGGGGATGGCGTGGATGAGATCATCGTCGAACAGGCAGGCGGGGGGAGATTGAGTTCTGCCACCTTAAAAGTGATCGATATCAGCACATCTCCTTATACAAGTCTGGCTTTTTATAACGGGCAGGAAGAATTTATTTATGATTGGATCGAGGATATTTCTCTTGAAAATGGCAAATACTATATTAACATCAGTAAAGAGTATGGCTTATGTGATCTGACCAGAAACGAATCTCTACTATGGAATGGCGCCTGGTTTGAGTTAAGCAGTGGTAGTGTGTTGTTTTCTAGATCAACCGACTATAGCTGCCAATCTGATATTACTTTATTTGGAAATGATCTGCCCGTTCAGGATACATTATCGGTTGTTTCCGATGCATTGCACGCTTACCGGCCTCAACAGTATGACCTTTCACAAAAATATGACGAGTTAAGAATCTTAAAGGGGGTTTACCAGGCTTTTTCAGGGGATATCGAAGCGGCTCGCATGTCGTTTATAAACATCGTTGAATCTGCCACCACTCCAGAAAGTATATGGATCCAGGCGGCGCAAAACGCTTATGATGCTTATCAGAGCCAAGATGACCTCTACCGGATGTGTTCCGCGATTGATGTCTGCGTCGATTACTTTACATTTCAGATGGGGGGGCCCGACGTGCCACCATGTGTTTATCGCAATATTTGTGACTATGGCCAGTCCATTAGGGCGGCGCTTGACACGGCCTTTCCAACATCTCCTCTAGATATGGTGATCGACAACTTGAAATCCATCGGGGTGAATATTATTCATTATGGTTGGCGCGACTTCGATCTGGATAATCAAGCTGAGATTTGGTTCTTAACCCGATATCCACATACGGGTTTTTATGGTCGGGTTTGGTATCAGCTGTGGATCGCTGGACAGTATTCAGAGGGCGTGAAGGTACTTTTGGTGGATGACGAAATAATAATGTCAAGCGTTGTTTTCAAAGTGGTTCCTGGTAGCGAGGGGAGGGTTATTACCGATTACGGTCATGGGAAAACTATTGAACTGGTGCGCCATCCTGACACCGGCGAGCCGTTAATTACCGTTCGGACGATTGATGCTCAAGAGCCGGTTGATGAAAGGGTCTCAAGGTTTAAAGAGTTGCGTAAGATGCTGTATGAAGGCAACGACCCGGTGATGGTTTACAAGCAACTGGCTGTAATGGATGATCAATTCACCAAATGTCCTTTCTCGGTCCGATATTGGGACGATTTGTTGGTCGAGCCAGATTGGCGAGTGAGAGATGAGCATGATTGTGCTACCTTCTACTTCACGGTGGCCTTCGCCGCGGAATTGGCGGGCCAAGAGAATGAGGCGGTCCGTCGTTATCATGCTGTGTGGGCGCAGTACCCCGACAGCCCCTTTGCGCTCCTGGCTCAACACAAGCTGGTTGATAAATAAAAGATCAACTTGGGAAGATAAAGAACGCCAACGCGAAGATGGCATATACTGCCAACAGGGCAGCGCCCTCCAGCCAGTTCGACTCGCCATCCGCCGCGGCGAAATAGCATACCAATAAAGCAGCCAGCAACGCGGCCAGTTCGAACGAGTTGAACACCAGCGTCAGCGGATTGCCCATCAGCAGGCTGATGAAGACCAGCACGGGGGCAACGAACAGCGCGATCTGCAGGCTGGATGAGACTGCGATCTCCATGCTGAGTTCCATCTTGTTCTTGATCGCCACTTGAACGGCTACCAGGTGTTCGGCTATATTTCCGATGATCGGCACCAGGATGATGCCCAGGAAGAACTCTGATATACCGCTGCCAGCCACCACTTGCTCGACACTGCCGACAAGTAATTCACTCAACCAAACCACCCCGCCGGTGGCCAGTGCCAGAACCACTATGGATACCGGGATGGTCCATTCAGCTTTTTCAATTTTCTCCAGTTCCGGTGGGGCTCCAATCCCGGTGGAGGGCATGACTTTTAATGAGAAGATGATGCCCAGCACATACAACAGGATCATGACACCGGCCACGCATAGACTCAATTCTTCCACGCGATGTGGGAGGTCCGATGCGGTGGAATGACTGAACAGGGAGGGGGTGGTCAAACCGACCAGCGCAATGGCCAGCAGGATGGTGGTGTTCACGGTATGCTGTCGGTTGAACTTCTGGATACCATTCTTCAACCCGCCCAGCAGGATCGAAAGTCCCAACACGAACAGCAGGTTGCCGATGATCGAGCCGGTGATGGAGGCTTTAACCAACTCAAGCAGCCCGGCCTGGATCGCGAACAGGGTGATGATCAGCTCGGCAGCGTTGCCCAGTGTGGCGTTGATCAAGCCGCCGATGCGGGGACCGGTATGAACCGCCAGGTTCTCGGTGGCTTCGCCAATCAGACCGGCCAATGGAATGACCCCGGCGGCAGACAGGCCAAAGACCCAGCCAGCACCCCAACCCGCAACATCGGCGAGGATGGCCAATGGAATAACAAGCAACAACACATATAAGGGATGTTTCCGAATATTGCGTAAGAGTCTCTTCATGTTGGAAATTATAATCGAATGGATTTATTACACTACAAAAAGCTGCAGGTTGCCATAGAGTGGTATATGGATATAATTCATCCCATGGTGATTTCGGTGACTTGCTGGAATAATTATAAGTGTCAGCCAGTTAACATGAGGGTTTATGACAGATGATCTGGCGTTTTATAAGAGCCTGGTCGATAACCTCCAGGATGGGGTCTATTTTGTGGATCGTGATCGCATCATCACCTATTGGAACAAAGGGGCGGAACGCATCACGGGCTATAAGAGCAGGGATGTCATCGGCCGTTCATGCCGCGATAATATCTTAAATCACGTCAATACCGATGGTCTACAGTTGTGTCAGGATCACTGCCCTTTGGCTGGCTGCATGCAGGATGGGGAACCGAGAGAAGCGGATGTGTTCCTGCACCATGCGGATGGGTATCGGGTTCCTGTCTTGGTACGCACGGCGCCAATCATGGATGCACATGGGAATATAACAGGCTCGGTGGAAACCTTCAATCGCGATAATGGCGTGATGGGCGTCCGGACCGAATTACGCGAGCTTCGCCATAGTGTGAACACTGACAAGCTGACCGGGGTTGGCAACCGCCGATTCCTGGATGCCCGTTTGCACTCTGCCATATCAGAACTGAGTTACGAACGAGATCTGTTTACCGGGTTGGTGATGATGGACATCGACAATTTCAAACAGGTCAATGACATGTATGGTCATGATGCGGGTGACCTGGTGCTGCGCATGGTGGCTGCCACCCTCCAGCATAATTTGAGGAAAACGGATGTTCTAGGTCGTTGGGGAGGCGAGGAATTCCTGGTCATCCTGTATGGTCTGGTATCGGCAGAATGGATGACTGTCATTGCAGAAACACTGCGCAGCCTTGTTGAAAGCTCGCGCCTGGACCTTGAGGCGGCCAGCCTGAGCGCCACCATATCCACAGGCGCCACACTCCTCAGACCAGATGACACCCCTGAAACAGCCCTCCACCGCGTTGATGGCTTGCTGTACAAGAGTAAATGGGGTGGGCGAAATCAAGTTAGCGTCGGTTGAGCTTTTCCATATCTCAGTAATGTTGTGTCTTTTCCGTGATGGTTTGATAGCTTCAGATCTTTATCTTTGGTTATGGTCATCATTTTATAATGATGTGGAAAGAGGTGGATCATGGGAAAAAGGCCATTGGCTTTTACGATTGCGCTTGGGTTCATTTTGCTTAATGCAGTTATCTGGCTGGCCTTCGCAGTGGTATGGCTCTTCGGAGGATATCCATACATCTCGGTATCACCCGAAATCATGCGGATGATGGGTGTCCTGGCTGCAATTACCGGGGTGATGTTGATCATACTGGTTACGCTACTGCGAAAACGGAACAAGCTGGCATACTATCTCTCGCTGGCAGCATTGGCCATCGTGTTTTTACTAACCATTTTCGATGAGGTGGGTTTTGCTGATTTAGTCTACCTGGCCATTGCACTCACACCTTTCGTGTTGCTGCTCATCAGCCGTAAATGGTATTTAACAATGGATAAGTAAAAGAGGAGAACGCTTGGTTTCCTCATTGGTATATTCTTGATCTCAGCGTTGTTTCTTTTATCTCACCCGGCTGTCGCCCAGAGTGAGACCCCCTATGATCTGATCAACATGGTCAACGACCTGCGCGCATCTTACGGTCTTGCGCCATACACGGTCGATCCGTGGATCATGGCATATGCCCAGGAACATGCGGAACATATGGCCCCCCTCGATTCAGGCACCCATATCCATTCGGATGGTCAGCTACCAACGGCATATGGTCTGAAGGAAAATGTAGCTGGCGGGAATATCGGAATTGTCACCATCGCTGTTATTGTATACGAAATCTGGGGTCCAAGCTGGGGACACCTGCGCACCATGATCGGATATGTGGATGGCGAAGTTGGTGCCGGCATGGCCTATTCTGCCAGCGACCAGGTATACTACGCATTGAATGTCCGTGCGGGAGCTGAAGCTCCAATAGCTATCCCAGGCCAGGCGACTGCCAACATTACGCCTTTCATCCCGATCATCACCAGCACAGCGGATGAGAAGGGGGCTGTTTATCATATGGTGGCCCATGGACAGACGCTTTGGAGTATTGCAGCAACCTATGGCGTGACGGTGGATGGACTCCGGCAGCTGAATGGGATGGCTGGTGATGCTACACTTATTGCTGTGGGTCAGCTATTACTCATTCAGAAAGCAAGCAGCAAAGGTCTGTCTGGAACTAACGTGATGATAACCGATACACTGGTGAATACCTGGATACCAGTAAAAATAGGGGTCTCACCATCCATCAAAACTACGCAGCTGTGATTGGCATTTGAGGTTCCACATCAAGCCAGGGGAAGCGGCCTTGTCACCGCAATTCTGATCATTATAATGACAGCAGTGATTATCCTGGTTCTTGACCCTCGTGTACATTGGAAAAAGGATTAAATGCACATAATGCAAGAGCTGATAGAATGGGTAATGATTAACGAATCATATCGCGATTACGGAGGTACATGATGGAAGAGATATTATCCCGTTGTGGTTACCGTTGTGACCTGTGCATGGCTTATCGGCTAAATGTGGAAAGTCACCCGGAGAATCGCCAGCTTTTAAGCGACGGATGGTTCAAATACTTTGGGTTCCTCATCCAGCCAGATAATATCCTCTGTAATGGCTGTCTGTACGATCAGTGCCTTACCTTGGACCTGGACTGCAAGGTCAGGCCATGTGTGGTCGAAAGGGGAATTGACAATTGCGCATTTTGCGATGAGTATGGCTGTGCCAAGTTAAAAGATCGTCTGGTCACGTTCGAGGGAATTCAAGCGCACATAAAAGATGCCATCACAGAAGAGGATCGCATGCGGTTTATTGCGCCGTATGAGAATGCTGTTCATTTGGAAAAGGTCCGACAGAATCTTGGCAAGTAAGACGTATTATTGAATGATGAGTCTAATCAATAATCGTACCGTTTCTTTGATCATTGATCAATTATCACAAGTGGGAGGGATTGAGGCTGTCGTGTTGGGGGGATCACGCGCCCGCGGCACACATACAGCCACATCCGATATTGATCTTGGGATCTATTATCACCAAGCCAAGATGCTGAACATGACCCAGATCAGTCAGGTTGCGACTGACCTGGACGACCGGCATCGTCCGAACCTGGTTACCAAACCGGGAGGCTGGGGGCCATGGATCAATGGCGGTGGGTGGCTAACCTTCAAAGGCCAGGCGGTGGACTTGATCTACCGTGATTTGGAAAAGGTTTCACAATCCATCCGGGATGCATTGGATGGCCGCTTTGAGATGGCATATCAGCCAGGTCACCCGCAGGGATTCGCATCTTATATATACATGTCTGAAGTTGCGCTCTGTCAGCCACTGTGGGATCCACGTGGCACGATGTGGGGTTTGAAACCCAGCACGCAGCCTTATCCACCCCGTTTGAAACGGGCGATCATCGATGCATTCTGGTGGGAGGCGGGCTTTTCACTCCAGAATGCAGAAAAGAGTATCAGCACAGGAGATGTGACATACGCAGCTGGCTGCTGCTTCCGTTGTGCAACCTGCCTGGCACAGACGCTGTTTGCAGTAAATGAACAATATTGGATGAACGAGAAAGGAGCCATAGCCATTGCTTCCAGCTTCAATAAGACACCAGCTCATCTGAAAGATCGTGTTGAAGGTGTGTTTGGGCAGTTGAGCCGCTCTCCCGACACAATAGCGATTGCGATAAAAACGTTTTATTCTGTGTTAGAAGAGAGTAAGGCATTTATCGATTAGCAGAAGGTTTTTGCTGGTATTTACACTGAAATTGAACAATCACTATCTTACCAATTTCAAAACCCTCGTTTTCCCCTCTTGCATTAGTAAAAATAGTATGCAATAATAAGTTAATTAAATATCGATTTGGAAAGCGACCGAGACACCGTTGCAGGATGTGCACTACATTTTGCCACATGGGATATTTGGGGACGGCTGATCGGCAACCGCAGTTACATTCCATTTATACGGCACTGAACAGTGTCCTCGCGGATCTATACAATAGGACACCCCCATTTCTGCATGAAAGAGGTGGGGGGCTTTATTTTCGTTCCTGAAAAGTACACTATAATCCACTCGCTTGTGCGGAAAGAGCTCGATTACATGCACTATCACTATTGAAAACGAACCCGAATTTTTAAGATGTAAAGAATAGTGATTCGAAAAGCTTGAATTCATGACTGATAGCGATTATTTTGAGCATATCCATAAGTTTCGGGAAGCCCGCGATGAGCGATTTCGAATCAATCCCCAGAGCTGGCTGACACTCGTCGGACTCTTCCACCTGGAACCGGGCGACAACAACTTTGGCGCGGATAAGGTCAACCGGATCGTGGTGGAAACATGCGCTCAAGCATATTGCGGCTCTTTTTATCTGGAAAACGGGTCTGTTACACTTAAAACATTGCCTGATAGCAGTCTCACCCTGAACGATCAGCCGCCGCAGGAGCGCGCCCTGCATTCCGATCACGATGATGCGCCAGACCTGATCCGGGTTGGATCACTTCTCATGATAGTCCTGCTGCGCGGGAAGGAGCATTACCTGCGTGTCTGGGATCTGCAATCGCCGGCGATCCTGGAATTTACCGGCTTGAAGTATTTCCCGATCGATCCTGCATACCGCATCGAGTCCAGGTTCATCCCTTACGACCCACCGAGAGACATCCAGATTTGGGATGTCGTCGGGGCTGAATCTTCCAGCCAACTGGCCGGCGAAATCCACTTCACGCTTGAGGGTGTCGACTGCCGGCTGGTTGCGGAGGATAGTGGGAATGAGCTGCTGTTCAGTTTCACCGATCTGACCCGTGCGGATGTGACCTACCCGGGCGGTCGCTTTTTGACTGTCGAAAAGCCGCGGGATAATCGGGTGGTCCTTGATTTCAACCTGGCGGTGAACTGGCCGTGTGCCTATACAGATTTTGCCACCTGCCCGCTGCCGCCCACAGAAAACCATCTTCCGGTTCGCATAGAAGCCGGTGAGATGCGATATCGAGATCACTGAAAATTATGTTAATTATCGGTTAAACTGATATATGTTTTGTAACCAATGACCACTCGGATGAATCAGTATAAATAAAAGTAGGAGTATATTTCATGGAATATCGAGAATTGGGTCGTACTGGTTGGAAGGTGTCCGCATTAAGCTTCGGCACTTGGGCTATCGGCGGTACCTGGGGACCTACGGACGAAGCTGAGTCGCTGGCGGCCTTAAGGAAGGCAGTTGAGTTGGGTGTGAACTTTTTTGACACCGCGGATGTTTACGGCGATGGCATCAGTGAACGATTACTGGCAAAACTCAAAAAAGAAATCCATGAGCCAATCCTCATCGCCACCAAAGCTGGAAGACGCCTGGATCCACATGTGACGGAGGGTTATAACAGGGCTAATATACATGCATTTGTGGAGCGCAGCCTGAAAAACCTGGGGACCGAGACGATCGACCTCCTGCAGCTGCATTGCCCGCCCACACCCGTCTTTTACATGCCCGAGGTGTTCGGAGTATTGGATGACCTGGTTAAGGCTGGCAAGCTTCGTTATTATGGGGTCAGTGTCGAGAAGGTCGAGGAGGCATTGAAAGCCATCGAATACCCAAATGTGCAAAGTGTCCAGATCATCTTCAATATGTTTAGGCACCGACCGGCTGATTTGTTCTTCGAGCAAGCCAAAAAACATAGAGTGGGTATCCTGGCGCGCGTACCGTTATCCTCGGGCATGCTGACCGGCAAGATGAAACCGGATTCAACCTTTACAGCAGATGATCACCGGCAGTTCAATCGGGCTGGCGAGTCTTTTGACCGGGGTGAGACCTTCTCAGGCGTGGATTACAACACCAGTTTGAAAGCGGTAGAAGAACTCAGAGCTGTCTGCCCACCCGGCATGAGCCTGACGCAATTTGCATTGCGCTGGATCCTGATGTTCGACGCGGTAACCTGCGCCATCCCGGGTGCCAAACGTCCCTCTCAAGCCGAGGAGAATTTTGCAGCTGCCGACCTGCCCCCACTATCTGCGGAGACCATGGCTCAGGTGAAAGCCATCTATGACCATTCCATCCGCGAGCAGGTGCATCACTACTGGTAGATCGGAATTCGGTTAGTAAAGGTGAAACGCCCTCTTACGAAAATTTGAGGGCGTTTTCTTGGGGAGAATTACCAGCTGTTCATGTGGATACGTTCATTGATATCGATCTCAACCTGGGGTAGGCGTTTGGCATCCGAGGCGGGGTAACCCAGCGCCAGGTGGCATGGCACTTCATATTTCGTTGGTATCTTCAGGATTTTCTTGAGGATACGGCGCTCATCTTCGAACAGGATGCGGGTAACCCCGAAGATGCCTTCCGCTGCCGCGGCCACCAATATATTTTCGATGCAGCACCAGATTGAGACCAGTGGGTTCATCTCAGACAGACTCCTGGGTTTGAGCAGCGGGGTGGGTTGCAGGTAACAGGGGTAGATCAGTGCACCCGCGGTGTAGAGCATGTTGTATTGCTTGGGGATAGCTTCGATGTATGTGGTGCACTGTTTCTCATCGGTTAATCCCCAGCGGTTTACGATGGTTATAGCGCCCTGTCTGTCGACTGGATGAATGATCCGGCCCAGCAGTGCCTTGCGTTGAATGCGGTCCTGGAGCAGGATGAAATGCCACTCGCGCAAATGGTTGTTGGAGGGCGCCTTGAAGCCGGCGAGGATGATCTTATTCAGGGTAGCTGGTTTAATCTCACGGTGAGAAAAGTCCCGGATGGTTTTTCGGGAATTGATTGCTTTATATACATCCATGGATCCTCCGTTGATGATTAAATCATATCACGATCAGTTCGCGACCCGGTTTCTATGGCATAATATTCATAATTCCACATGAAATGAGTCTGTGCCGGGATCATACATGAAAAATCTCGTAAAGATTATATAAGCTGGAGTTGATGAGAGAAATCAAAAGCATAGTGAAGAAATGAATACAAACAACACACTTCGATTTGAAAAACTGCACCCTTCGGCTTTTATTTTTGCAGCCCAATTGATCCTGTTGGTTGTATATGCCATCGTCGATGAGTCACACCCGGGCAGGGTATTACTGAGTGCATTCAGCATATTGATCCTGGTGCTGGCGGTTTGGGCGGTCAATCGCAGCCCGGCGACCAATTGGGTTGCCTGGCTGCTGGCTGTGCCGGCTGTTGCGTTGATTATTTGGGCAACCCTTAAGCCTGGCGCTGAAGTGATGGTCTGGGCGAATCTGTTGGAGGGTTTGTTGTATTTTTATACTGCTGGCAGCCTGATAGCCTATATGCTGAGCGACTATCAGGTGACTACGGATGAGTTGTTTGCCATTGGTGCCACCTTTACCCTGATGGCTTGGGGATATGCTTATGTCTACCTGGCCTGTCAGGGTTTCATCCAGGATAGTTTTGTGAGGGTGGTGACAGGAAGTGGCAGCCTCAGTTTGATCGATATGCTCTCATTAAGCTTCACCAATCTGACAGCTACAGGTATCAGTGATGTTCTGCCCGCCAACCCCTGGTCAAAAGTGTTGATCATGTTGACCCAGTTCACAGGCGTGGGCTATGTCGCCATCGTCGTATCGAGACTGGTCGGGTTGACCCTGCAAGGCAGGCGAAATAAGAAGGGCTAAACCAAATCCTGAAGTCCTTTAGCCATATCAGATGTCGGCTATGTTAACCACCAGAGCCATATTAACCCGTTTTCAGTATATAGATCCAAGATTAATGGATATTGTGATCGAATTACGCAACCTTATTGCGGAAGTACAACCCAACGCGACTGAGACGATTCACCGCAAGGGATTGACTTATTACGATGCATCTCGCGGTGGTCATGTCAGTGCGAATATCTGTCAGATAGTCATTTTTGATGATCATGTATGTCTGGCTTTCCTTCAGGGTGTATTTTTGCCTGACCCTCATCATCTGTTAAAGGTCGAAGGTGAACGTATTGCCAAACGGTTCGTTGATATTCATGATTATGAAAAAGCCCCCTGGGAGGAACTTAAGGAATTGGTCAAAGCCTCGGCAGCTTTTAATCCATATGAACCGGAGAAGAAACCATCGGGCTAAACACTCACGAACAATACTATGAAAAAGCGATCCGTGTTTTCAACCTGTTCATGATGAACTCTTGGAATTGTCAATCATCCTTTAAGTAACCGCGTGGTTGTTTGGGCCATGTAATAATCAGCCGGCAGTCGTTCCATTGACACCAGAGCAGATAGCACGATATGAAAAACTTATCTGGCGGGTTGTGGGATTTACATTTCTCGTGATATTATTACACGCCATTTTAATCATCAGGACAGGCGTCAGTGGATAAGATTCAAAAGATCTACCATGAGTTCCCCAGAAAGTTCTGGCTGGTTGTTGCTGTCTCGTTTATCGATCGGATTGGCGGCACACTGCTTTTCCCATTCTTTTCGCTGTATATCACCCAGCGATTCGATGTGGGCATGACCCAGGCGGGATACATCCTCGGTTTATTCTCCATATTTGGCCTGGCGGGGCAATTTATCGGCGGAGCCTTGACCGATAAATTCGGCAGGCGTAACCTGATCCTTTTTGGTCTTATCTTCAGTGCGATCAGCACACTATCACTCGGGTTGGTCAACAGCTATGCTGCCATGGTTCCCCTGGCGATGATCATCGGACTGCTTTCGGATGTGGCCGGACCAGCACACCAGGCCATGATCGCGGATATTCTACCCGAACACCAGCGACAGGAGGGTTTTGGCATTTTACGGGTGGTGGCCAACATGTCCTGGATCATTGGACCGACGATCGGTGGACTCGTAGCCAGGCAGTCATTCCTGGCATTATTCATTATCGATGCGGTTATCAGTTGCGTTGTTGCAATACTCTTTTATTTGTTGATTTCCGAAACCAAGCCTGAGGCGCAACCGGAACAACAGCATGAATCGATATTTCAAACATTCAAGGGCTATGGTGTCGTGCTTCGTGACTCGGCTTACATGGCCTTCCTTGTCGCTGGAATGATCATGGGGGCCGTATATCAGCAGATGTATAATTCGCTGTCTGTATATATGCGCGATTCCCACGGGATAGAACCATCGGGGTACGGCTTCATGCTCACTTCCAGTGCGATTGTGGTCATCCTTTTCCAATTCTCGGTGACTCGCCTGGTCAAAAAGCAGCCCCCCTTTCTGATGATGGCCTTTGGCACAATTTTTTACATGATCGGTTTCAGTATGTTTGGTTTTGTGTCGGCTTACTGGTTGTTCGTACTGGCAGTGGTCATTATCACAGTGGGTGAGATGATCATCATGCCGGTTACATCTGCCCTGGCAGCCAATTTTGCGCCAGCTGACATGCGAGGACGCTATATGGCTGTTTTCGGGCTAACCTGGGCGATCCCGGCGACCATTGCTCCAACTGCAGCCGGCGTTGTTCTGGACAACTACAATCCCAACCTGCTATGGTATATCGGCGGGGCATTATGTCTGGTGTCTGTGTTAAGCTTTTATGCCCTGCACCTTGTCTTGGGCAAACAAAAACGGTTCCAGATTATCGAAGAAGATAAGATAACAAAACCAGAAACCCCGCAAACCGTATAAGATAATGAAAGTGGGAAGACCATGACCACAAAAGCAGACATCGTTCATGATTGGTTGCCAAGATATACCGGTGTGCCACTGGCCAAATTTGGGAAACATGTCTTACTGGTGAACTTTCAGAACTATGTACAGACATTTGCAGATTGGCACAAGGTTCCAATATGCGGACTGGAAAAACCCATGCCAAACGCTACAGCAGACGGGATCACGATCATCAATTTCGGCATGGGTTCCGCCAATGCTGCTACGATCATGGATTTACTTTCAGCCGTCAAGCCACAGGCAGTACTCTTCCTGGGTAAATGTGGTGGGATAAAAAAGAAAAACCGGTTGGGGGATCTGATTCTGCCGATCGCAGCCATCCGAGGTGATGGGGCTGCGAATGATTATTTCCCTCCCGAAGTGCCGGCATTACCAGCTTTTAATCTGCAAAAGGCTGTTTCCACAACGATCCGTGACAACCATTGTGATTACTGGACCGGGACGGTCTATTCAACCAACCGCCGGATCTGGGAACATGATGAGCAATTCAAGAATTATCTGCGCCGTATCCGTGCCATGGCGGTGGATATGGAAACGGCAACGATCTTTACGACTGGTTTCTATAACCAGATCCCCAGTGGCGCATTGTTGCTCGTATCCGATCAACCAATGACCCCTGATGGAATCAAGACTGCCCGCTCCGATAAAGAGGTAACCCGAAAATATATGGATCTGCACCTGAGGATTGGGATCGATGCCTTAAAAGTGTTGATCAGTAACGGATTACCGGTCAAACATTTGCGTTTCGATTGACACGGAGGATGGTGTTATTTAAAGGTGGGGGCATTATTGGAATTAAATGCGTTTAGGGATGAGTTCGATGATCCCCACCAGGATGAAGAAAGATGCAAGAACCAGACTGAATACGATGGGGATCATTGATTCTGGTCCACGGGCATCGATCAACTGTCCAATCAACCAAGGGAAGAACATACCACCAAAGCTGGCGCTGGCAAAGAACAAGCTGGTCAGCTTACCACTCAGGGGCATGGTTTGGCTTGCCAGTGTTAGCAGGGTGGGAAAAAGCGTGGCCATACCCAGTCCATAAAGACAGGATGCCAGCCATAGAACGGTTGAAGATCCCGGAAACAGCCAAATCATTACCAGGCTGATAATGCAAATAATAACACCAGTCAGCATTATGCTTTGGGAAGCGAATCGACGTGCTGCAGGGATGCCCAATAACCGACCGAAAGTAAAGGTCGCCCAAAAGGCGGAAGTCAAATATGCGGCAGTAACCTCAGAGCTTAATCCCATTTCCAAGGCATAGGTGTATATCCAGGATCCAAAACCGACCTCATATCCGACATACACAAAATAAAACAGCATAACCAAAATAAACATGGGCAGCCATCGTTTGGTGAATTTTTGAGTCTCTCCTTTTAATTCAGCGATTTCCGGGCTGGGCAGTCTAATCAACCAGAACGCGGCTGGCAGGGAGAGAACAGCCACAATAATGAACCCCCATAAAATTGCCCCACTTATATTCAGACTGGCTGCCAGAAGCAGTGGTGATACCAGCGTGCCGACCCCAAAGCTGAGGTGAAGTCCATTCATATACGATCCCACATTACTGCCATGCGCCCAAACAATCATCAAATTGCTGCCGACATCGATAAAGCTCTGTGACAGACCCAATATAAAAGCCAGGACTGCCAGCAGGACCAGTTCAGGACTGAGGGGTAAGATGGAAAAGCTGATCGCCATACAAACCAGGCCGATGATGATCACGGGGTGTCCCTTGATGCGGTCGATCAACCTTCCGCCGGCCAGGGAGCCAAGCAGGTAGCCAAATGATGCCATGACAAGCATGGAACTGATTTCCTTGAGCTGTGACCCGGTTTGTTCAGCCAAATGGGGAATAGCCGGGCCAATGGCAGCCGTGGTTAATCCGAGAGAAAACAGCGCCAGAAAATAACAAGCGGTTTGTTTGGTGCGAAGGGAAGAAATATGAGGTAATCCAGACATCATTGCATTTTACCTCGAGAGCATGATTCTGATGATGATCTCTTGAAGTTTAAGGTAATCGTTTTGCCGATTGGGTGTTCAACTTAATATGATCCGGTACGCATTGTTATATAAGGATTGAATAGTGCAATCGATAGTAGAAGCAGCAACATAATTCCGCGAAACAAGACGTGATGGTTGTTTTAGTGAATCGAATATCGACATGTTATTAATCATAAAACGTTATACAATCGAGGTAATATTTGGAAGTAGCTTGGCAAATAAAGCAGGAATACCTGTTGGTTTGAAAGGTGTTATGGTGAATGGCTAAAAAATACAAAATAATCGTAACCAACAATCCAGACCCTCTGGTTTTGCAGGTGATCCGTGAGGATGTCGAAGGTCTCCACGCGGCACACACACCACCGGCTGATTGGTTGCCCTTGGCCGTCATCATGTACGACCTGAAAGGTAGCATCATTGCCGGGGTGGTGGGGGGCAGTTACTGGGGGTGGTTGTATTTTGCACAGGTGTGGGTAAAAGACCCGCTTCGAAGCCGAAGCTATGGGCTTCGGCTATTTAAAGAAGCAGAGAAGGAAGCTCTCCATAGAGGATGCGGTCATTCCTTTGTTGAGACGCAGAGTTATGAATCCATGTTGTTTTATGAGTCCATCGGGTACCAGGTGGTTAAGAAAACCGAGGAGTCTGGAACCACCCGTTATGCTATGCAAAAAGAGCTTATTCAACAAAAAAAAAGAAGCACCGCTCCAAGTAATGGAACAATCATCCGAACAAGCTCGCTATCATTTTGTTAAGCATGATCAGTCTGGATTCGTGGAATGCCTGCCTGCCATGCTTATTTCAGGCGAGGCGGAAGCGCTGGAATTGATCGGTTTCTGCGGCGAGAATGAAACAGACCGTTTGTTGATCCATGCCGGCAACCTCACGGCGGATTTTTTTGACTTGCATACCAGAGTTGCAGGGAACATCTTGTTAAAGCTGGCCAATTACCGCATCACCCTGGCTGCGGTGATACCCAAAGATAAGATCGGCAATGGGCATTTTTCCGAGATGGTCATGGAAACCAACCGCGGACGTGAATTCCGGGTGTTTGATACCCGGAAAGAAGCGGTCAATTGGTTAACCTCTATATAATCCACCACTTGTTGATTTACCAATGGGCTTGTTGTTGTTTTAGTCTGTAACCAATCACGATAAACAACATCAAAGTACGTGAAATAGATAAAGGAGAAAATGATATGCAATCCAAAAAAATAACAAAGCCTAAGACCGATGGTATAAAGGAGGTAAAGTATCGCAAGCTGCGAAGATTCAATCTGGTGATGGGTTTTCTGCATCTATTGCAGGGAATCCTGATGATTCTCCTTAGTAATGAAACAACTTACCCCATATTTACCAACTATCTCAAATTTGACACCACAACGATGTCACTGACCCCCAATCCGGTACTTCTTTATGCCCTGAGATTCGGACCGGCAGTGGCTGCCTTTCTGTTGATTTCGGCGCTGGCGCATTTCGGCCTTGCCACATTTGGTTACAGATGGTATGTCCGTAATCTCGAGAAGGGTATGAATCCTGCCAGGTTCTATGAATATGCTTTGAGCTCGTCCCTGATGATCGTGTTGATCGGGATGCTGGTCGGTATCTGGGACCTGGGCGCCATGATCCTGATGTTCGGCTTAAATGCCATGATGAATCTGTTCGGTATCATGATGGAGCTCCATAACCAGACAACCACGAAAACCAACTGGACAGCATTTATTTATGGCAGTGTTGCTGGGATCATCCCCTGGATTGTGATCGTAATGTACTTCCTCGGATCGCTGGGTTCATCGGACGCCAAGCCCCCGGCTTTCGTCTATGCGATCATCCCGACGATATTCGTGTTCTTCAATATTTTCGCCATCAATATGGTTCTGCAATATAAAAAGGTTGGTCGTTGGAAGGATTACCTGTATGGTGAACGGGTGTACATCATCCTCAGCCTGGTAGCCAAGACGGCCTTGGCCTGGCAGATATTTGCAGGCACGCTGGCACCGGTTTAGTACTTGCTGATAATGAAATTTAAAACATGCACGGCGTTACGCCGTGCATGTTTTATTTCCGGATTAGACCCCATGCCCTTGATCCCTTTTTGTCAAACGGGAAACACTTGACAAAATAGAACAAATGAGCTATATTAGGTTAATATCAATATAAGGAGAGGGTCGTATGTATACATCGTGTGAGATTAAAGAGTTCCCTGATCGTCCGATCTTGTCTGTCAGAACGCACGCAGCAGTTCAGGATTTACCACAGGTTTTGGGTGATATCTATGGCAGGATCATGGCGTACCTGGGTGAGCAGAAAACCGAACCGACCGGGATGCCTTTTGTCATATACTACAACATGGATATGTCGAACCTTGATATTAAGGTTGGATTTGAAGCGCCAACCGGCCTGGCTGGAAACGCGGATATTCAACCAGGAACAATCCCGGCTGGCAGGGTGGTTTCCATGGTTTACACCGGGCCTTATGAGGAATGTGGATCGGCCTATGAGGCGATAACCAAGTGGATGAAGGATAATAATCTGACAGGAAATGGAACTGCGATCGAATTCTATCTGAACGATCCACGAGTTGATCCCCCTGCACAAACGCGCATCGAGATGCCGATTATGTAAACCCTGGGAATAACCCTTAAAAGCACCCGGTAATTACCGGGTGCTTTTGTTTCCCTATGGTTGGTTAAGTACACTGATATTCCAATATAATTGGATCTATAAGCAGCCCAACAATGATTCCAATAAATAAGAGTGAGGTAATAATGAACCAAACGCTTGATGTGATCATGAAAAGGCGTTCGACCCGAGCTTACTCGCATAGCCCCATTACCGACGACGAGAAGGACACGATCCTTGAAGCGACACTGCGCGCACCGACTGCTGGTAACATGATGTTGTATTCCATCGTGGAGGTTGATTCTCAGAATCTCAAGAACACGCTGGCAGAAACCTGCGATCACCAATCGTTTATTGCCAAGGCTCCCTGGGTATTGCTCTATTTGGCTGATTTTCAGCGCCAATATGATTACTTTGATTACTGTGAGGTTTCGCGACTCTGTCAGGAGCGGGGAATTCCTTATCGGATGCCTGAAACAGCCGACTTGATGCTGGCGTGTTGTGATGCACTCATCGCTGCCCAGACAACCGTGCTTGCGGCCGAGTCATTGGGGATTGGCTCATGTTACATAGGCGATATCATGGAGAATTATGAAGTGCACCGCGACTTGTTGCACTTGCCGAGATATGTTTTTCCGATAGCCTTGTTATGCCTGGGTCGCCCGGTGCGGGAATTAAGTGATAAAGGCCGTTCATCTCGTTTTGACAGAGAATTTATCGTTTATAAAGATTCCTATACTCGGTTAAGCGGTGGGGATTTCAAACGTATGTATGGGCCATTAGAAACACCAGCGGATGCACCCAGACAATACTATCAAGGCGCAGATAATATTGGACAAGCAATGTATCTTCGCAAGACCTCCTCGGATTTCTCGTTGGAAATGGTCCGCTCGGTGAAAGTCATGCTGGATAATTGGAAATAGGTACTGAATAGCATAATGAGGTGACACATGAGATTAAAACGATTTCCGCTGGCACACACCTTCTCCATTATTGCCCGTGACCCTGTAACCGGAGCCATGGGTGTGGCGGTGCAATCGCACTGGTTTTCCACTGGCTCACTGGTGACCTGGGCTGAGGCTGGTGTGGGTGTCATTGCCACTCAATCCATGGTGGAAGTCAGTTACGGTCCGCTTGGTCTCGACTCACTGCGCGCTGGAAAAGACGCAAAGCTAACTCTCGAGGAGTTGCTGAGAGCGGATGAAGGTCGTGACCTGCGCCAGGTAGCTGTGGGGGATTCCAAGGGTGGTGTGGCAACTCATACAGGAAAGCGCTGCATCGCCAAAGCCGGGCATATCACCGGTGATGGCTTCTCCGTCCAAGCCAACATGATGATGAATGATACTGTCTGGCCTGCAATGGCAGAGGCTTACCGCTCCTCGCAGGGGACCCTTGAAGACCGGTTACTGCTGGTGCTCGAGGCTGCCCAAAATGCTGGGGGGGATATCCGCGGTCAACAGAGTGCAGCCATGCTGGTGGTCGAAGGCAAGTCGACTGGCAAGTCTTGGGAAGGCATACGGGTGGATCTGCGGGTGGAGGATCATCCAACACCAATTGACGAACTGAAACGGTTATTAAATATCCAAAAGGCCTACCGTTTAATGAATACCGGCGATGACCTGTTGGGAAAAGGACAGGTGGCTGAAGCATTGGAAGCCTATCGGAATGCGAGAATCATGTTACCCGGCCAAATAGAGTTCCCCTTCTGGCAGGCAGTCACACTGGCTGACCTGGGACGAGTGGACGAGGCCTTGTCGATCTTTGCAGACATATTTAATACCAACCCCAATTGGGCGGAACTACTGCGCCGGTTACCTGCTGCCGGGTTAATAAAAAACGACCCAGAAATCTTGGATCAGATACTTGGGCTGTGTAAATAGACTGGCAGGAGGTATATAACCTCCTGCCTTATATATATCGAAGAATTATTTTATTGGTATGCAGATCTCGGTGCGAAGCCTGTCTTCCCTTGTTTTGGTCTTGTCGTCCAGGTAGATTTCAAAGGGTGCCTCGTTACGCAGAGTCATACCGCTGCCGGGCAACCAGTCACGGTAGATGGCGTTCCAGGCTTGCCAGAGCGTGCTGTAAGATCCCTGGTGAAGGAAGATCGCGTAACAACCAGCGGGAATCACCTTAATCTTGATATCATCCGTGACCGGGGGATTGATACTGGCCTTGAACATAAAGCCAGCCTCGTAACGCTGTTGATCTGCCGGGATGATATCCGGATCATCCGGGGAGATGCCCAGGCATAGACGAATGTGCGGTTCGAGATGGTTCTTTTCCACATACGCGCACAGTATTATAAATGCTTTGTCGGCGGCAACAGTGAAATCCTGATTAATCATCCCCTTAGCGGTTGCGTAATAAACGGTCATTTCGGGTAGTTCGCGAATCTCTGGATTCATTATCCTTCTCCTTTTAATATTCGTATTGGGTTGCGTGGGCAACACCGGCGACCGTCCGGTGGACCTGACCTGGGTAGGACTGACATTGTAGAGTTTTCGAAATGCCTTGGTAAAGGCAGCTGGAGTATCGTAACCAGCTGCCAGAGCTATCTCTGTCACCTGTTTTCGGGTGTGAACCAGTGCGTGACAGGCAGCGATCAGTTTGGCCCTGCGTGTGTATTCACCCAGCGGTTCACCCACGAAAGCTGAAAAGATGCGATGAAAGTGGAAAGGTGAGAACCCGGCTACAGCGGCCAGCTCCTGTAAAGCGGGTTGTGCATCGGGATTCTCCCAGATAATGGCGATGACCTTGTTTATTCGATATCGGTAATCGAGTTCACTTAAGTGAGCAGCCAACTCACTTGGATCTCTCAGGTGACTGTTCATGCGAGTTTTATATCATTGCTTGTTCAGAACTGCTACTCCAATCTTGCTATCATCCAAAATCGTAAATACTGAAACCTATGCCGACTTGTTGCGTATATCATTGTGAAGGAGTTCTTGAAATGGATAATCGAAGGTTGACTCGCTGTGAATCTGACCGCATGGTAGCCGGTGTTTGCTCCGGGCTGGGTCGTTATTTGAACATTGACCCGACAATCGTGCGATTGATCTTTGTGCTGATGTTCCTGCTGGGTGGACACGGCCTACTGGTTTATATTGTTCTCTGGATCGTGATGCCCTCAGAAGAAAAACCTCAAACGGTGGTTGAAGTTAAAACCGCTGACGAGAAGTGACATTCCTGAATACATATTCAAACCGCAGCTGGTGTTTACAAGCTGCGGTTTTTCTTGTGTTAAAATTCATTCCCGGAATATCAAAAATTGAGTGATTGGTTCCTGTACCCCCTTATGATCCTGGCTGGATTTGCAGCCGGCTTTATCAATACACTGGCAGGTAGCGGATCGATTCTAACGTTGCCCCTGTTGTTGTATATGGGTCTTCCGGCAAATATGGCCAACGCAACCAATCGTGTCTGCATCGTCCTTCAAAATACCACCGGGACAATCACTTTCCAACGTAGTCACATGTTGGACCTGCGCGGTGCGCTCATTCTTGGAACTCCAGCTGTGATGGGATCGATATTAGGCGCTTCCATTGCAGTATCGCTCGAAGAAGCGATCATGCGAAAGGTCATTGGGATTGTCATGGCTTTGATGGCCATCCTGATGGTGATCCATTCTGAGCGATGGCTGATCGACCGGTCGATGACCAGACTTATCCGGCCGAAATGGTGGCATCTGATCCTGATGTTTTTCATAGGAGTATATGGCGGTTTTATCCAACTCGGAGTAGGGATATTCATTCTGGTTACACTGGTGATGGGGGTCGGTTATAACATGAGGTGGGGTAATGCGGTAAAGATGGCGATTATTTTGCTGTTTAATATTGCGGCACTTATCATATTCCAGGGAAGTGGTCAGGTTAACTGGCCGCTTGGGTTGATCCTTGCGGCTGGAAGCATGCTGGGAGCCTGGATGGCTGCCCGATATGCCATTCACTGGAATCCAAAGTGGATCTACAGGTTCTTATTAATGATCATCATTGTCACATCTATGGACTTGCTGGGCGTATTTAAATTGGTGGGGGATTTATTCACCCGTTCTATCTGACAGTGGCAAATTTAAATCCCAGCTTTGCATCAGTTTCAGGCCTTTTTGGTCTGTAAGGTCAAGTGAAAGAGGGGTGATTGAGACATATCCGGACTGCAGTGCTCCAGCATCTGTTCCGGGTTCTGGGATTGCGATCGGATATTCACCCCCGATCCAGTAATAGGGATGCCCATGGGGATCCACCTTTTTTACCAATTCATCGCGATAGATACGCTTGCCCAACCGTGTAACCCGGATACCCTTGATCTGGTTTTCAGGTAATGCTGGCACGTTTACATTGAAAAAGAGATTCCCGTTTTCTTTTTGAGCCATAATGGCATTCACGATTTTCCCGGCTATTCTGGCACATGGGTCGAAATCCGACTCGCAGGATGATTCGAGTGTGCGGTCATAGGAAAACGCGATGCCTGGAATGCCGGCGATGCTGGCCTCCATGGCGGCCATTACTGTTCCTGAATAAGTAATATCATTCCCGATGTTTGCATTGGGGTTTATCCCAGAAACCACCAGGTCGATACTCTCGGTTACGAGCCCCAGCAGAGCCAGAGCAACACAATCAGAAGGAGCGCCATCACTGGTCAGAGCGGAAGTTCCATCTTTAAGATGTGTCTCTCGGACTCGCAACGGGCGATCCATGGTTTTAACATGACCACATGCAGACCAGTTACGATCCGGGGCCAACACAGTCACATTGCCGATTTTTTTCATTTCACGGGCAAGTGCCAATAAGCCTGGCGCATGGACCCCGTCATCATTGGTTACCAGGATATTCATGAATTAGTGGCGTCTCCGCTTCTTTTTGCGTTTTGTCGATCCAGTTGGCTGTGCAACCTGTTGGATGTTGGGAGTTTTTACTGCATGGTCAGGCTCACCTGCTGGCTGTGATGGAGCCGCCAAGCGTGGCCTGTAAACAAACATACGACTGACAACCGATGAGCGGATATTTGCCAGCAGGTTTTGGAACATTTCAGAAGCCTTGCTTTTGTATTGAACCAAAGGATCGCGTTGAGCGTAGGCCTCCAAGCCGATGGACACACGCAGCGCTTCCACCTGGGTCAGGTAATCCACCCATAATTCAGAAATCGCACCCAACAAGATCTGGCGGTACACCTCACCCTGGACACGGACTCCGATCAGGGGAATGAGAAGGTCGCGGAAATCCTCCGCCTGTTCAGAAAGTGGAATGGATTCGATTGCAGCAAAGCCATTCTCACCCAGCTTTTCCACAAGAGCCTGAAGAAAGCGCTTGTCCAGCATGGCCGGCGTCGCACCCGTTTGTGCCAAACGCGTATACTCCATCCGTCCCCACACCTGCAACATGGCTGCTTGCGCATCTTCAAAATGCAACAGAACATCCTGCTCAACATCCTTGGGATCCCGGCCTTGAATGATTTCGGCCGCCAGATAAGGGAAACGAATACGGGTGGTCGTCTGGACCACACGTTGGTGGGTTTTGGGGTCAAAGCCAACCCGCATAGCTTGTGCGACCAAACCGAGTAAACGAACACACTCGGTTGGATTGGTGACACCTGCTTCCAGACGCTGGGCATTGTTGTTCAGATCCTGTATGATCTGGCCGTTCGTTCCAATGAAACGCTCCTCGCGTTTTGCCAGGATCGATCTTCCCATATCAAGGATTTGTTCTGTCGCCTCTTCCCAGGAACAGGTTTGCAGATCAACTGCCTTGACACCAAGCGGTTCACCCAGACGTCTTTCAATCGTGTTAATCAATCTTGTCAGGCTGGTAGCTATAAGGTAACTGGATACCTGATTGCGTAATTCTGTTTCAGCAGAACGTGGATTGTTCACCAGATCCCGGAAGAGCTCGCCTGGCAGACGAAAAGGAGTTCTGGTTAGCGCCATTAATTCATCCAATATTTCCTGTGGGCGCCTGAGTGGCTGATTCTGCCCGGTGTCATCGATTTCAGAGTAATTATCGAAGAACGTATCCAAAGCGTCATTTCTCTCGGCCAGTTGACCGTCCAGCGTTTCCCCGGCTCGATCGAGCATACTGCGTGTGGCCTGCAATATGTGGGTATTTTCGAATTGGATTGCGCGTTGGGCCAGATCGATCAACCGTTTTTTCAAGTCCCCGGCGTCCATCGGTTGCCCGAGCTCTTCCAACAATAAGCGTAAAGTGTAGGATGGGAAGAAAACATCCGGATAATCAATGGGAGGTTGAATTTCCTCAAGGTACGCCAGCAGCTTCCAGACACCGTCGCTTTCTTCAAATGCAGCTGGAACACGGCGGTGTATCTCATTGTGCAGCATATCGGAGATATCTTCTTCCAGATTATCCTTGGTGAATACCTGGTCGCGTTGTCCATAAATGCGCATACGTTGGGAATTTAAAACATCATCGTATTCCAGCAAGTGCTTGCGGATATCAAAGTTGGCGCCCTCCACACGGGTTTGCGATTGTTCTACCATCCTACCGATAATGCCGCTTTCGATTGGAACCGCTTCGTCAATATTCAAACGCTGCATCAGACTATCCACCTGCTGGCCTCCAAATAAACGCATGAGGTCATCATCCAAAGAGAGGTAGAAACGTGATGATCCCGGGTCTCCCTGTCGGGCGGCTCGACCGCGTAATTGATTGTCGATGCGTCGCGCTTCGTGTCTTTCAGATCCGATCACGTGCAAACCGCCCAAATCACGAACCATATCCATATCTTCGATGTACTGAATAAATGCCCGGGCGTCTTCCTCGTATATCCCATATTCGTCTGGATCCACTTTTATTAATGCCTGGTATCGTTCAGGCATGGTGAAATTGTAAGGATCCATTGTGCCGGAATTATCGAGGATGCGGTTCACGTTGGAAACGATTTCCTCAGATAGGCTGCCGCCCAGTTTGATATCCACACCTCGACCTGCCATGTTCGTGGCAATAGTGACGGCTCCGAATGCACCCGCCTTGGCAATGATCTGAGACTCTGTGTCGTGTTTTTTGGCATTCAGGACCTGATGGGTTACGCCACCTTGAATGACACTCTGAAGCCGAGGTATATTCCCATCGGACAAATCCAAGATTTTTAGCAAGCGAGGTAAAATTAAAGGGTCTTCCAGATTTATAGTTGTCAAGCCAAGATCGCGGGCTGCATGCCGGAGATCTGGGGCGGCCAACTCTTCCAATTTTATATTCCATGGTTCCAGTTCGGGGATTGAACGGCCATCTGGTTCCCGGTTTTTCTTTTCAAACCATGCATCCCGGATTAAAAGGATTTGTAATAAACGTCGGATGGGTTCCGCCCTGAGCCGGTCCGAGAGAAGTTCTGAGTGTTCAACCGATGTGGTACCTACCAGTTGAGGGCGGCCCAAAACATGGTAACGGACTATTTCCTGTACTATCGCGCGAAGCTTGGCTTCTTCTGAGCGATACACCAGATCTGGGTAATCCTTGCGCTTCCAAAAGAGCGGCTTTCTCTGACCATCATCCCGCAGGGCATAATAGGTGTACTTGTAGTTCGATTCATCACGTGTGGCAACTTCCTGTAATGTGGCTTTTATACCCATTGCCCTGAATTCAAGATTGGTTGGGATTGGCAGAACATCCAATTTATAGATTTTGAAGAACTCCTCTGCTTCGGTCAATGCAGTCCCTGTCATGCCTGCCAGTTTTTCATACATGCGAAAGTAGTTTTGAAGGGTTATGGTGGCGTAGGTGACATTTTCGGCTTCAACTTTGACACCTTCTTTGGCCTCAACTGCTTGATGCAGACCATCTGACCAGCGCCTGCCTGGCATCAAGCGGCCAGTGAATTCGTCCACGATGACCACTTTCCCATTCTGTACCAAATATTCCTTGTTCCGGCGATACAGGTGTTGCGCTTTTAATGCCTGCTCCAAGTAGCCATAGAGTCGGGCCTGTTCCGGTGTGATATCCTCTGGTCGTTCCGGGTCGCGCAATGTTGTATTAAGCAATTGCTCAACGTGCGCCTCACCGATTTCAGTAAGTGAAACGGTTTGATCCTTTTCACTGATCTCGTAATCTTCCGGTTGCAGTTGGCGCACAACCTGGGCCATCTTCACATACCATCCGGTATCATCTGAAGCTGGCCCGGAAATAATCAGCGGGGTTCGAGCCTCATCGATCAGGATATTGTCCACCTCATCCACAATGGCAAAATGATGACCACGTTGAACACGATCCTTGAGACTCATGGTGAGATTGTCGCGAAGGTAATCAAAGCCAAACTCACTATTGGTTCCATAGGTGATATCGGCCATGTATGCTTCATGGCGGGATACCAGTCGCATTTGATCCTGGTCCTCGTGAGGCGAGTTTTTATCGGGATCATACAGGAAAGCATTTGCTCCGTTGTCAGTGCGGGAAGCCATTTGCAAAATACCAACAGAAAGGCCGAGGGCATGATAAATCTTACCCATCCAGCGGGCATCTCGCCTGGCCAGGTAATCGTTAACGGTTACGAGATGAACCCCTTTCCCTTTTAAAGCATTCAGATATAGAGGAAGAGTTGCCACGAGTGTCTTGCCTTCACCTGTACGCATCTCTGCAATTTTCCCCTGGTGAAGAATGATGCCACCGATCAATTGCACATCAAAATGACGCATTCCGACATTGCGTTTTCCAACTTCTTTAACCGTTGCATATGCATCTGGAAGAAGCTCATCAAGAGTCTCCCCATCCTCAAGGCGTTTCTTAAACTCAATGGTTTTCTGGCGCAGTGCATCATCACTGAGTTCTTCGTACGAGGATTCAAGCTGGTTGATTCTCTCGATCAGTGGAAGTAAATTTTCAATCTCGCGTTTGGTGGGGTCGCCCCCGATCAAGCGTGTCAGGCTGATTGGCATTCGTAAACCTTTCCAGCCTGCGATTATAGCATACGCAGACTGATGAATTTTGGTACGGTCCGGATTGCTTCCGGGTGTTATGGAATGGTGACATTGAACGCTACAGTCTGATCAAATGGACCCCTTGTTTCCCAGAGGTGACCATTTTCAAAAGTGACGTACGGTGGATCCAGGCCAAGTGGCTTTGAAAGTTCAATCTTGATCACCCACAGTGCCCATCAATTAGGATTCAGGGTTATAGTGGTTAAGTGATAGGAGTCAACTGGCACTATGTATTTGTGATCAGGGAGCATGTAAAGCCGGTGAATGTGTTGAAGGGTCGTTCTATTCTGAACCGTTCCCGCATAGAAGCATAAATGATCGCTGATGGATTGTCATACACACCTGTGTTGGGAAAGCAAGCAGAAATTACGTCAAGTAATGGAAGCACGATCAAATATAATAATTCAAGCGTTACCTCCACTCATCAACATAGTCCGATTCATGTTCGCCCGGATATTTTAAGCTTAAAAAACTTCATTTTGGTCCTAACAAAATCGACGAGTGCTATAATCTTTAAGCCTCGTCCACATTAATCAGGCTCCTTAATAGAATTCAATTAACCATGTCATTTGTTCATCTGCACGTCCATTCCACTTATTCGTTATTGGATGGATTCAGCGATTTAACGAAGCTTGTCCAACGTGTTAAGGAGCTGGGCATGCCAGCAGTGGCATTAACCGACCACGGCACCATGTTTGGGGCGATAGAGTTTTATAAGGTTGCCAAGAATGCGGGGGTGAAACCCATCATTGGTTTGGAAGCCTATCTGGCGATGAGGGGCATGCATGACAAAGATCCAAAAGCTGATAAACAATCTCATCACCTGCTTCTTTTAGCTGAAAATGAAAAAGGTTACCGCAACTTGCTGGCTATTGCGAGTGCCGCCCAATTGGATGGTTTTTATTACTTTCCGCGCATTGATCATGAATATCTCGCCACTCATGCAGAAGGTTTGATTGCCACAACCGGTTGTCTTGCTGCTGAAATACCGCGTCTGATCTTTCAGAATGGTAAAGAAGCTGCACAGAAAAAAATCGATTGGTATTATGAGGTGTTTGGCCCTGATCGATTCTTTTTTGAATTACAGGCTCATGATATCCGGGAGCTGGAGTTGGTTAACCAGACCCTGATCGAGCTGGCACCACACTACCAGGCGAAGTTCATTGCCACCAATGACGTCCATTACATCAATCCCGAAGACGCCCGTCTGCAGGATATTCTTCTGGCCATTCAGACCGGTTCTCCATTAACCGATCAGAAACGGTTCAGGATGACCGATGACAGTTACTATCTCAGAACACCAGAAGAAATGTCAGCTTTATTTGCTGAGATCCCCGAAACGGTAACCAATACCCTGATGATCGCTGAGCGTTGCAATGTTGACCTTTCACGCAAGGGATATCATTTACCCACGTTCCCGTTGCCTGAAGGGGTAACTGCCGATGTGTACTTGCGCCAACTATGCGAGGAGGGTGTAAAAAAGCGATATGGCGAAAGGGCGAATGAGCCAAAGATCAGGGAGCGGTTGGATTATGAGTTAAGTATTATCAATAAAATGGGCTTTGATGCATATTTCCTGATCGTCTGGGATCTTTGCCGGCACGCACGCAGCCAGGGGATCTGGTACAACGCGCGTGGATCCGCCGAGGGATCGATTGTGGCTTATGCACTTCAGATCTCTCTAGTGGAACCCATCAGTCATGGATTGTTGTTTGAACGATTCCTCAATCCAAGCCGTGTTTCCATGCCCGATATTGATCTGGATTTCCAGGATGACCGCAGGGCGGAAATGCTGGAGTTCTGTGCCAAGACATATGGTGGTGATCGGGTAGCTCAAATCATCACCTTTGGAACCATGAAAGCCCGTGCAGCCATCCGTGATGTTGGGCGGGTTATGGAAATCCCATTGAATGAAGTGGACCGGGTCGCCAAGATGATTCCCAACAATCCTGCCACACCGGTGACCATCCTGGAAGCCATGGAATCAGTGGTGGATATTCAATTGGCATGTAAAGAAGCTTCTTACATAAAAGATCTTGTGGAAACAGCTGCCGGGATGGAAGGAACTGTCCGCAGTGCCGGTACACATGCTGCTGGAGTGGTTATTTCTGATCGACCGCTGGTTGAATACATTCCATTACACCGACCAACGAATGATTCTGAAAACTCCCCCATAAAAATAGTTACCCAATACGAAATGAATGTATTGGATTCCCTGGGTCTATTAAAAGTGGACTTTCTTGGGCTTGCCACACTGACAACCATGTCTAAAGCCTGCGCCATGATTGAAAAACGGCATGGTGTCAGGCTGACGCTCGATAATATTCCATTGGATGATGCAGAAACGTATGGATTCCTTGGCAATGGGCACACCGCAGGTGTCTTCCAACTGGAAGGTTCAGGCATGACGCGTTATCTTGTGCAGATGAAACCCCAGAACCTGGCGAATGTCATTGCCATGGTGGCTTTATTCCGACCAGGTCCCATGGATTTTATACCAACCTATATCAAGCGTATGCATGGTGAGGAGGATGTCCAGTACAGCCACCCCGCATTGGAACCCATCTTTAAAGAAACATATGGTATTGCCATCTACCAGGAGCAGGTGATGCTGGCGGTGATGGAACTGGCTGGTTATTCAGCTGCTGAAGCAGATGATTTGCGCAAGGCTATTTCCAAGAAAATTGGGGAAGCACTACAAAAACACAAGGTGAAATTCATCGAAGGGGCAACTCAACGTGGCGTGGATAAACAAGCAGCATCCGCTATCTTTGAGGATTGGGAAAACTTTGCGCGTTATGGTTTTAATAAGAGCCATGCTGCTGATTATGGCATTATTGCAGTTCGTACGGCTTACTTAAAAGCCCATTTCCCTTATGAATATATGACTGCTTTGTTGACAACCTGGAAAGCGGATAACGATAAAATCGCTTTTTATGTGGCTGATTGCCGGGCGATGGGGATCGCCGTCTTGCCTCCAGACATAAATAATAGTGATTATGATTTCACCATTGAAGACCGTGCTGGGGATAAGCCAACCATTCGCTTTGGGCTGGGTGCCATAAAAAACGTAGGCCAGGGACCGGTTGATATCATCATTCATGAACGGCAAAAAGGGATCTTCAAGAATATTTCTGACTTCGCTCGCCGAGTCAACCTCCATACGGTCGGAAAAAGAGCGTTGGAAAGCCTGATCAAGGTTGGCGCATTGGATACATTTGGTCAGAGACAGGCATTGTTGGAAGCGCTGGAAAGGCTAATCAGCCTTAGCAGTGCCCATCACCGGATATCCCAAAATGGCCAAATGGATCTGTTTAGGGGTGCAACGGTTGTCATGGACGAATTTACATTGAACTCTCTACCTCAAATTGATCCACGGGAGATGCTGGGATGGGAAAAGGAGCTTCTTGGCTTGTATGTTTCTTCTCACCCGCTTTTACCCTATTGGGAGTTAATCAAGAAAGGGATAAGCCATACATCATTGGATCTTGAGGACGCACCACATAACTTGAAAATCATCCTGGGGGGTATGGTTACCCGTTTCAGACCACACCAGACGAAGACTGGGAAATGGATGGGATTTGTAGGAATGGAAGATCTGCATGGAGTATTAGACCTGACCATGTTCCCATCCACATGGGAAAAGTATTCCGCCATGATAACCATGGATAATATTATCTGGGTGGAAGGTCGGGTGGATAAGCATAATGGTGATGTAAAGATTATTGTTGACCGGATTCGACCCGTCTCAATAACCGAAGACGATGAACATTCTGCCATGAGATCAGTTGATAGTATTGTCGTACCAGAAAATGAAAATGGCGAGGATAACCAACCCCATAGTGAAATTATGCCTGATATGTCCATATCGGTTGAGGTGAGTCAAACTTCGACTAACAGGTTCAGCGGTGAGTGTGCTGATGAAACCCCAACTGGCGTTACCAAAACAACCCCCATGACTCAAATGACCAGCTTGCGGGAAACACAAGCCGCTTATGGTACAAAATCACACTCGGGGCCACACCCCCCGGCTTTCATCCTGCCGCCTGCGGAGAAGGTCACTTTGGATGACGATCATCCCCATATGCTCATTATCACGCTGCGCGGTTCCGGCAATAATAATAAAGATGTTTTATTACTGCGCTGCATCCATGGTATCCTGGTTTCATCTCCGGGGCATGACCGTTTTGCTTTTCAGGTTTTTGAAGGTGATCACTATTACCGTTTGGAGTTTCCCAATGAGACAACCGGGATCAATCAATCAATGATGGATAAGATCCAGGGCATGTTGGGTATTGAAAATATCCACATGGAACAGATCATTCTGCATTAATCCTTGCATATTCCCCCGAGATAATATCTTGATCAGTTGCCAACCTGTGTAATTATTGATCAGACTTGTATATGTGCTTCAACCAGTCATTTCCTGACGGCCTGATAGTGCGCGCGAAAGGGTATTCTGGTCGGCATACTCCAAATCACTGCCGACCGGCAATCCACGAGCGAGACGGGTGATCTTGATGCCGAAGGTTAACAATTGCTGTTGAAGGAAAAGCGCTGTTGCATCCCCCTCCATGCTCGGGTTGGTCGCGAGAATTACCTCTTTGATCTTTCCGATACGCATCCGCTCCAGCAATGGCTGTATCTTCAAATCGTCTGGTCCAATCCCGTCGATTGGCGATAGTACTCCATGTAAAACATGATACAGTCCATGATACGCATTCGTGCGCTCCAAGGCCAGCACATCCAGCGGTTCTTCCACTATGCACAGTGAAGTGCTATTACGACTTTCGTCTGAGCATATTTCGCATAATGGATTTGTTGCCAAGGTAATATTAAAACAGGCGGAACAGAACCCCAAGTCTTGTTTGACAGACTGAAGCGACTCAACCAGATTCCTGGCGACAGGTTCGGGCGCGTTGAAAAGGAAGAATGCCAGACGCGCCGCGGTTTTGGGGCCAATGCCTGGCAGGCGTTCAAAAGATTCAACCAGGTTTTGGAGTGGTTCGGGAAGGCTTGGCATACAGAAGGGTTTATATGCCCAGGTTACCCAGTCCACCTGTCAGTGGACTCAACTTGGTCGCTGCCATTTCCCTGGATTGGTCAAGCGCCAAATTGATACCACTGAGTAACAGATCCTGAAGCATTTCTGTGTCAGCGCTTTTTACCAATTCGGGGTCGATTTCTACAGTCACACAATGCTGATCACCCGTCATGGTTATTTTTAGCGCGCCACCACCAACTGTGGCAGTGACGGTTTCTTCTGCCAATTTTGCCTGGGCTTCAGCCAGTTGTTCCTGCATTTTTTGCAACCGTCCGAGCATACCGGATTGTCTGGATCCTCCCTGGCGGTTATAACCTTTTGACATCAGTCCTCCTTGTGTTAATGAAAGTCGACCACTTCGCCACCCAGATCACGCAATGCAGTGCCAACCATACCATCCGATTCAATTTCATGATCGCGGGGAAGTGACTTCGATTTACCACTCGTCAGGCTGCAAACCACATTGATCTTATGACCCAATACCTGCTCAATCGCTTGTTCGGTCAGGGTAATATTCTCAGCGATTTCCATTTTCTCTTTCAGAATATCGGTTGAAAAACCCAACACCAAAGCATTATCCCGGATACCCAATGGTTGGCAGGAATTCAGCAATCCTTCGGTTTGGCCTTTCATTTTTTTAACTGCCGAACGGATAGCCTGCCAATTCTGGGTAATCATTGACATTGATAAAGCTTCTTTTCCAGAATCAATATCACCCATATCTGTAGAGGCCTCCTTTTTTGCTTCAGATTTCGGCGGTGTTTGTGCTTGATCTGGTTGATCCTTTTTATCACCCAAGCCAACAGAATTAACGGATTTATCACGAGTGTTTTCGTTTACCTGGGGTGATGATGTTGTGATTGGTGGTTGTGAATTCAACTCGAGCAAAGCCCCGGCAAGCGCCAACTCAAGTGAAAGGCCGGGCTGCCAATTGTTCCGGGATTCAAGAGCAGCTGCGTTAAACCGTTCAATGAGATCTATCAAGCGTTGGGTTGTTAACAACAATGCCTGTTGTTCGAGTAACTCCAGAGCTTCCTTGGTTCCAGAAATCTGGTGAGAATTACCCAGTTTGTACAGTAATATATCACGGAGATAATCAACGATCTGGCGGGCGTAGTGACGGACATCGCTCCCGCCATCCAGGGTGGTATGTATTATGTCCAGCCCAGCACCGATCTCGTTATTTACGATGGCACTCACCAACCCTGTTATTGACTCGTTGGCACTTGTGCCGGTTACCGTTCTGGTAAGCTCAAGAGTTACATTCTCTCCAGTTGATGCCAACTGGTCAAGCAGCGAAATGGCATCCCGCATACTGCCCATTGCCTGACGAGCTATCAGATCAAGAGCCTTTTCATCAACATGGATCTTTTCCTGATCTGCAAGGATTTTTAATCGAGTAACAATTTCTGTTGTGGCAATGCGGCGGAAATCAAATTGCTGACAGCGAGACAATACTGTTGCTGGTATCTTTTGAATCTCTGTTGTCGCCAGAATGAAGATGACATGCCCGGGGGGTTCTTCCAAGGTTTTAAGCAAGGCATTAAATGCTGCCGTTGAGAGCATATGTACTTCATCGATGATGTAGACTTTATATGCTCCCAATGAGGGTGAAAAATTCACTTTTTCACGCAAATCCCTGACATCATCGACTGAGGTGTTGGAAGCCGCATCAATTTCAATCATGTCCAACATACGGTTTTCATTCACTGCCACGCAGTTTACACATTTATTACATGGGCGTGAGACACCATCTTTTGCCTGACAATTCAATGCCTTGGCGAAAAGGCGGGCTGTGGTTGTCTTTCCGGTTCCACGTGGACCTGAAAAAAGATATGCATGCCCGATATGCTGACTGGCGACAGCATTTTTCAAGGTCTTGATGATCGGATCCTGACCAATCACTTCGTCCCAATCGCGTGGGCGCCATTTCCGATAAAGAGCTTGTCCCATCCCGGTTATCCTAATATTTTCGATGATTCCAGAATTTTCATGACTTTCCTATCATATCATCATTAATTGCATCTGGTGCGATATGGATGTCTTGATCACAGCATCCGGGTGTTCGTTTCCAATAATCCTCCAAATCCAAACGTGCTTGATCGATCAAATTTTCCTTTTGAGTATGTTTGAGAGTTTTAATTTGCTGTTCACGCTTTTGAGCACTGGAGCGATCGGGCAATTCTTCAACATAAACAAGCCTGACGGGGCGGTGCATGCGGGTGTACCGAGCCCCCTGCCCGGTGTTATGAATGACGGTTCGCTTCTTGGGGTTAACACTCCAGCCTGTGTAGAAGCTGCCATCCGAGCATTCCAGCATGTAGCAAAAGTATGGCATCGCCTAATTAGGAGGGCTTTCCGCGCTTGTTGAACAATCTCTTCGGTAAATTTTGTGTCAATAAAGGATTCATCTCCTGGTTTTCAGACCAGCTCATGGTTGTTCGTTGCTTGTGCCAGATCTGACCAGCTAAAATGGCATTGTTAACCACATTGGTGATTTCAGACCACTCGCCTTCTTCCAGTGATGAATGAATTTGCTGAAGCGCCTGGATATATATCTCAAGCATACGTTGAATATTGCTTCGATTGTCCGAAATCTGCGCTTCAGGTATGCTACGGGTTTGTATAGCGGCCAAAATACCTGACAAATGGTCAAATTCGAACCCAGCTATTTTTCTGGCCTCGTTCCAGCCCGGTTCACTGGTCACCAGTTGTATGGCCACGGCTGCGATCAGACTTGTAAAGTCATGACTGAGTGCCAGAATACCAGCCAACTCGAGCGGCTCAATGTTAAGAGGTTTCGCGCCAACCAGGATAGCCAGATCATTTCCCAGTTTTATTGCTTCAGGGTGAGTGTTTATATCTCCCGCAATATAAATATGACTGTTTTGGAAAAGATCCTCCTGTGCATTTACCGGGGAAAAATCCATGTCGGAAAGATACTTTGGATTTATTGCGGGAACCCAGGCGATGAAGGCCTTGGGGTCTGGCAATAATTCAGTCATCCGGGAGAATGTGTCTTGACCGATCGGATTAATATCGACTGTGATACAGCCTGATTGGATGTTTGAACGAATGGATTTTACGATTTCAAACATCTTCCCTGGAGACAGGGCATAGAGGATCACATCTGCCCATTGCACACCATCTGATAAAGAGTCTGCTATTTGGTCAATTGCCCCCATTTGATAAGCGGTTTTAGTTGCAGCAATTTCTGGATCAAAACCTGAGCGCACAACCATTTCGCCACTTTTTTGTAAACATAAACCAAGTGATGTGCTGACTCGCGTCATACCCAGTATTAGGATTTTTGTGACCATTAATGGTTTCTCCTGTGGGTCTCTTTATGCCGGAATGTATGGGTTATGCTCCAGACACCTTTCGTGTACGATAAGGGAAGTCAAGATTATCGGGATAATTATAGTCAATTATCCCGATACAAAACAAAACAGGTGTTTGAAGTATAGAAAATGCACGATGATATAATGCCGGCATGTTCCTCGAGCTTCATTTAGGAGACATCGTTCGTCTTCGGAAACCTCATCCTTGTGGTGGATACGAGTGGCGTATCACACGCTTGGGGGCAGATATTGGTCTGGAATGTTTAACCTGCGGTCATCGTGTGATGTTAACAAGGCGTGAAACCACGCGCAGGGTTAAAAGCATTCTATCCAGAGGGTCGGATGAATCAAACCCTTCCCAATAAAAAACATATTCTTATATTGTTTTCTGATACAGGAGGGGGTCATCGTAGTGCAGCGGAAGCGATAATCGAGGCAATGGAAATGGAATTTCCCGGATCCTTTACCACTGAAATGGTCGATTTTTTCAGGGAGTATGCCCCCCCACCATTCAATACTGCACCGGCTTCGTATTCTCATATGGCGGATTATCCCAACGTCTGGGGATTGGGGTATCATATCAGCAATACTCCACATAGAGTGCGGGCCATGGTGACCATGACGTGGCCTTATGTGCGCCGGGCTGCCTATCGGTTGATAAACGACCATCCCTGTGATCTTGTTTTATCTGTGCATCCTCTGGTTAATGGTTCGATTATCAATGCTTTACGTGGGAAGAACATCCCCTATATTACGGTGGTCACTGATCTGGTTTCCACCCATGCTTTTTGGTTCAATCATAAAACTGATCTGATCATTGTTCCAACCGAACCGGCCAGACAAAATGGACTGTCCTTGGGGCTAAGAGAAAACCAAATACAGCTTTGCGGGTTGCCAGTCTCTGATCGATTCTGCCAGCCACCTGCAGACAAAGACACTCTGAGGAAAAAATTGGGATGGCCGGATGGAAAACCGATAGTGTTGATCGTGGCAGGTGGAGATGGCATGGGACCGATACAAACCACTGCAGAAGCGATCAATGATTCAGGATTGGATGTGTCGATGATATTGGTTGCAGGCCGCAATCAGCGATTGGAAATGAGATTAAAATCAATCAACTGGCGATGCCCGGTCAAGGTCTATGGCTATACAACAGAAATGCCAGACTTTATGCGGGCAGCAGATTTATTAATAACCAAAGCTGGGCCAGGTACAATCAGTGAGGCTTTTATTGCGGAATTACCAATGGTGCTTTACAGTTACATGCCCGGTCAAGAGGATGGCAATATAGATTATGTGGTCAGCGAGGGGGCTGGAATATGGGCACCAAATCCTGAGAAGGTCGTAGATGCAATCAGATGTTGGGTTACTCAACCATTAATAGTCGAGCAGGCAAGAATTGCCTGTCGCCGGTTGGCACGACCGGATGCAGCACGTCAAACCGCCCGGGCAATAATGCGTACGTTACATAACCATGCCGGTTGAATGTTTTGACAAGTCGGAGCGCTGAGTCTACAATAAACCTGTGCCAATTCTGGATGTAAACGCACTTGAATATTTCAGCCGAAGCCCAGATCAGACCCGACGGCTGGGTATGCGTCTGGGCGCGTTGATTGAACCTGGCCAGACAGTATATCTCAGCGGCGAGCTGGGAAGTGGAAAAACCACATTGGTTCAAGGAATAGCCCAGGGCTGGGGGTCTACAGACCAGGTAACGAGTCCATCCTTTGTGTTGATTAATGAGTATCACCGGCCGGATGGTGCTGTATTGTTCCATCTGGATGCCTATCGCCTGCAGAACTCCTTGGAAGGAGAAGCGCTGGACATCGATGGAATGCTCTCACAGGGAACATTGGTTGTGGAATGGCCAGAAAATATCCTAAGTGCTTTACCGGAAGAGGCACTGGCAATAACCATGCGATGGATGGCTGATGAACAACGCGGCCTGGTGTTGACCCCCCGAGGAAAAAATTATCAGGACTTGTTGGCTGACATCCGGCAACAGGTATATGGAGGTTATTGATGCTTTTGGCGGTGGACACATCCACTAGTTGGATGGGTTTGGCATCATACGATGGTAATTTGGTTATCAGTGAATCGATATGGCAGACCCATAAACACCATACGGTAGAGTTGGCTAAAGCTGTGGACGGACTACTTCGACAGAGTGGCATCAAACCAACTGATTTGAGTGCTCTGGCCGTGGCCAAAGGACCTGGATCATTCACAAGTCTGAGAATTGGTTTGGCTTTCGTGAAAGGGCTGGCACTTGCGCAAAGTATGCCAGTGATTGGAATACCATCATTAGACATCGTGGCGGCTGCGGTTCCGATTGGCAGTTATGCATTATTAGCAGTATTGCAGGCCGGTCGAGACCGCCTTGCAGTTGCCAGATACGAAGTGGTTGAGGATACCTGGATGTCGGTCGACCAGCCAATCATCTGTGATATTCAAGGTGTACTTAATTTGATCAAAGGCTCCATAATGGTGGCAGGCGAGTTGAATCCTGCTCAGCGTCACTTATTATCAGACGGACGGAAACACATCTTGGTCGCCAAACCTGCATTATGTTTGCGCCGGCCTTCATATCTTGCTGAATTGGCTTGGAAAAGACATTTGAATACGGATTATGATGATCCAATTGCACTTGCTCCCATCTATGTACATATCGATGAAAGACTGCCTGAATAAATAACTGATGGATTACCGGATACGGAGAATGACTCTCAATGATGTGAATGTGGTACATGCACTGGATGTCGCCAGTTTCAGCTTGCCCTGGCCTGAGCGTGCCTATAAATTCGAAGTAAGCCAAAACCCAAATTCACTACCTTTGGTTATTGAATTGAAAGACGATAAAAGCGGCTGGGTAATCGCAGGAGTATTGGTCATCTGGCTTATTTTGGATGAGGCACATATCGGAACCATCGCAATCGACGCGGGCAAACGACGACTGGGCCTGGCTAAGCGATTATTAGTGGAAGGGTTATTAATGAGTAGTTCAGAAGGAGCTAAAACGGCTTACCTTGAAGTGAGGCGGGGAAATCTGACAGCGCAAGAATTATATCGGCAATTTGGATTTACAATAGAAGGTATTCGGCCGCGGTATTATAAAGATAATAATGAGGATGCATTATTATTAACATTAAAATCATTGGATACTGACCGGTTAAACGAATTGCTTGTGTGAGATAACGGAGGATTTTTGGACGCAACAACGATACTTGAGGAAGTGGCTCGCGAAGTGGCGAAGTGTGAAAAATGTGGACTGCATTTTTCCAGAAAACTTGCCGTGCCGGGTGATGGGCCGGCAGACGCACAGATCATGTTTATCGGAGAAGGGCCTGGTTTTTATGAAAATGAGCAGGGGAAACCCTTTGTTGGCCCCGCCGGTCATTTTTTAGATGAATTATTGGCACAAGCGGGACTTAAACGCGAAAAAGTCTTTATCGGCAATGTGGTGAAATGTAGACCACCAGGAAATCGAGATCCCCAACCCGATGAATTGGCCGCTTGTAAACCGTACCTGGAAAGGCAGATCACTGCTATCGACCCGATTGTTATTGTAACCTTGGGCCGTTTTTCCATGAGCCACTTCATTGCAAATGGAAAAATCAGCGCCATTCACGGGCAGCCGGTATGGGTGGGTGACCGATTAATAGTACCCATGTATCATCCTGCTGCTGCACTTCACCAGCCAGCTTTGAGAGGATCGATTATGACTGATTTTGCCGGGTTACCCCGTTTTCTTGATTTGGCGAAGTCCAAGAAGTCTGATAATAGCAATGGCGCAACCGAATTACATGTAAAAAAGGTGGATATTGGAGATATGGCAGTTTTGGAAAAAGATAATGATTCAAATCTTGCAGGCGATGGGGAGGATGCTCCACAACAGTTGCCACTCTTTTAGGAAGAAAATCCAGAACCACTTTTCATTGGTCAGGCTTGCTGGTCTGACAAACTTTTACTATCGATGGCGGGAATCGGACTGTAATATAATTGTTGAGCATTTATAAAGGAACAGGTCTGTTTGTGGAAACTACTATCAAAGAACAACTTATACAGAAATTAAAAGAGAAATCAACCAAAGTTGCAGTTATAGGCATCGGATATGTGGGATTGCCACTCTTGGTCACTTTTGCTGAGGCAGGCTTTCATGTCGTGGGTATTGATTCCGATCAACGGAAAGTCGATATGGTTAATCGGGGCGAATCATATATTCTTGATATCACTGATCAACAGCTTGCCCCCCTTGTAAAAAAAGGATTTGTCTCGGCCACAACAGACTTTTCAGTTTTGAGAGAAGCCCAAGCAATTTCAATATGTGTCCCAACACCCTTGCGGAAAACGGGTGATCCTGACTTATCATTTATCGTTTCGGCCACCGAGTCAATCGCACCCCATTTGCATCAGAATATGGTGGTCGTCTTAGAATCAAGCACATACCCGGGCACTACCCGTGAACTGGTACTCCCCCGGCTTATTGAATTATCACAATTGGAGATTGGCAGGGATTTTTTCCTGGCGTTTTCACCTGAACGCGTTGATCCGGGGCGTACAGACTTCACAACTTACAACACGCCTAAAGTCATTGGTGGAATCACCACAGACTGTACTGAAGTTGCGGGCACTTTTTATTCCATGGCGTTAAAGACCGTAGTGCCAGTTTCTTCTGCAGAAGTCGCCGAGATGGCCAAGTTATTAGAAAACACGTTTCGGATGATCAACATTGGACTCGTTAATGAGATGGCTTTGATGTGTGACCGATTAGGTGTTGATGTATGGGAGGTTATCGATGCGGCTGCTACAAAACCATTTGGTTTCATGAAATTTACACCGGGTCCGGGTCTGGGAGGTCATTGCATACCGATTGACCCGCTGTATCTCTCCTGGAAATTACGCGCATTGAATTACACCGCCAGGTTTATTGAGTTGGCTTCAGAAATTAACACACAGATGCCACGCTTTGTGGTTGGCAAGGTGCAAGACGCATTGAATAACGACAAGAAACCGTTAAAAGGCAGCCACATCCTTATTCTTGGTGTGGCATATAAGCCGGATATTGATGACATGCGGGAATCACCGGCTCTGGATGTTATCCATTTACTTAAACAAAAGGGCGCAAAAGTTGAATTTCATGATGCTTATGTACCGGTTATTGCTCATGATGAATGGTCATTGAATTGTGTATCAGATCTCATGGCAGAGGTGGCAATAGCGGACGCTGTGGTGATCATTACCAATCATAAAGTGTACGATTATCAAGCCATCCTTTCAGCATCGAAATTAATCATTGACACACGAAATGCGCTTGGCCCTGCTGGACGGGACAACCCCAAGGTGATCAGACTCTAATGGCAAAGTATCTGGTAACCGGTGCCGCCGGTTTCATCGCCTCGCGTGTGATCGAAATGCTGCTGGATCAGGGACACGAGATACATGGCATTGATAATCTCAACGACTCATACGATGTCCGGATGAAAGAGTACCGCCTCCAACAGCTTGAAGGTCGTAAAGGCTTTACTTTCAGAAAAATGGATATCAGTGATCGGGAAATCATCAATGTGCTGGTTGATATACCCGGAAAATTCGATGCGATCATCAATCTGGCTGCCCGGGCAGGTGTGCGAACAAGCCTCTCCGATCCTTGGGTTTACATTAATACAAATATTATTGGTACCTTAAACCTTGTAGAATTTTGCCGGAAAAAAGAAATACCCAAAATGATCCTGGCATCAACCTCCAGTCTTTATAGCATTACGAACCCGATGCCATTCAAGGAAACGGCGGAAACCGATCTTCCCATTCAGCCTTATGCTGCCTCAAAAAAAGGCGCTGAAGCGCTTTGTTATACTTATCATTATCTTTATGACCTGGATGTAACGGTTTTCAGGTACTTCACTGTTTATGGGCCTGCAGGGCGTCCAGACATGGTCATGTTTCGCTTCACACAATCGATAATTGAGGGGCGGGATCTGGTTATCTATGGAGATGGATCACAACGCCGTGGGTTCACCTACCTCGATGATATCGCCAGAGGGACAATATTAGGTCTAAAACCAGTAGGATATCGAATTATTAATTTGGGTGGGCAGGAGTTAATGTCCTTGAATGAATTGATAGCCGTGCTTGAGCAGAAAACTGGGAAGAAGGCAAGATTGACTTATCAGCCTTTCCATAAAGCAGACGCACTGGCGAATTGGGCGGATGTATCAAAAGCTAGAGAAGTCCTAAACTGGCAGCCACAGGTCCAATTGGATGAAGGCATCAGCCGGTTAGTAGACTGGTATTACAAGGAGCGTTCCTGGGCAAGCCAGGTGTGACCCCATGAATTTTCTCCGCCCCGGTATCGAGGCCTGGCGAGGGGACCATCTTCTAGGGCGTGTTGTCCGTAACTCATCTTATCTTTTCATAAGTAATGCCATTAGTGCTGTGCTCAGTATTGTCACAGCAAACTTACTGGGTGTGATAAATTTTGGTTTGTTGGGCATTATTATTTCCTTTGTTTCAAATGCCAATCGCTTTCTTTCATTTCGCATGTCGGAGCTGGTTGTGAAGTATGTGGGAGAGGCGGTAATCGCAGGGGATAAGGAAAAGGCAGCTGCAGTCGTAAAGGCTGCTGGGGGAGCTGAAGCCATCACTTCCATTTTCGCATATCTGGTGGTTCTTGCTCTATCACCTTTTGCTGCGAAATATATCGCTCACGATGTTAGTTTTACACCTCTGTTTTATTTATATGGTGTGTCAATCCTGACCCATTTCGCCTCCGAAACCGCGAATGGTGTATTACAGGTCAGTGGTCATTACCGAAGTCTGGCCTTAATCAACCTTGCACAGAGCGTTGCTACAGCCTTGGGAATTGTTTATGCATACTTTATAAATGCCGGATTGGTAACAATCCTTATGGCATACCTGCTTGGGAAAATCATCCTGGGTCTGGCTCCCATCATGGTGGCGCTTTATTGGCTGCCACGATATCTATATCGCGGTTGGCATAAAACCACAAGTTCTCTTAAACCTTATCGTAATGAGCTGATACGTTTTGGGATCAGCACCAACTTTAGTGGCACCATCAACATGGTAGCCCGCGATAGTGAGGTCCTGTGGGTCGGGTTTTTCTTCTCACCAATGGTGGCAGGTCTTTTTAAGACTGCGCTGGCAATCATCAACCTGATTGTGATGCCAATCACACCATTTGTTACTACGACTTTCCCTGAAATTACGAAAAGTATTGCTTCAAGACAGTGGTTGCGGTTGAAAAACCTCATGCGACGGGTAACGATATTATCAAGCGGTTGGACAATCGCAGTTGCGCTTGGATTAATTCTTTTTGGCCGGCAACTCCTGTTTTCACCAATTACACTTTTCGGAAGAGCCTTTTCAATTTATTCATCCGAATTCCTGCCTGCATATCCCATCCTGCTGGTCCTTTTGATTGGTTTTGGATTTGCCAATATCCTCTTTTGGAACCGGCCATTACTGTTGGCCTTTGGTCAGGCTGATTATGCCCTGTGGACAGCCTTCCTGGGTATGCTGGCTAAGGTTTGCCTGGCTTTCCTGCTCCTCCCGAAGGCTGGACCTCTGGCTGAAGCAGGTCTGTTATCGGGATATTTTATAATTACCATTGGCACCATGGTTTGGAAAGGGTTGCGCCAAATGGTGTCCGAACAGGCAGTTGAAATTAACACCGGTTCTTGATTAAGTCGATGAAAATCACATGTGTTTCCACATCGGTGATCCCCGCCCCAACAGCGCATAGCATGCAGTTAATGAAGGTGTGCCAGGCCTTGGCACAGCTCGGCCACAAGGTCAAGCTGGTAGTACCAGGGGTGTCAGGGGCAGGCTGGGAAACACTCTCAGCCCATTACGGACTATCTGAGCATTTTGATATTCATTATATAAAATCACATAAAGCATACCGCCGTTATGATTTTGCTCTCAGGGCCATCTTTTTAGCTCGACATGATCAATGTGATCTGATATACACCTGGCTTTTACCTGCTGCAGTAATGGCGCTTTGGGCAGGTATCCCTATCGTCTATGAAATGCATGATCGGATTACAGGGAAAGCAGCACCTTGGTTCTTTAGACGGTTGATCGGCTCAAGAAAAGGAAAACGTTTGGCAGTGATCACACAGGCTTTGGCAGAAATAATCAAACAGACTTATCACCATACAGCGGGCACGCTTGATATGGTGATTGCGCCGAATGGGGTCGAGTTGGAAAGATATGAAAAATTACCATCACCCCAAAGAGCTCGAAAACAGCTTGGCCTGCCTGAAAAGATGACAGTTGTTTATACGGGCAGTTTTTATGCCGGGCGTGGAATAGAATTGCTTTATACCCTTGCTGGATTGAACCCGGGAATCCAATTTATCTGGGCCGGAGGCACCCCCGAATCGATCAAGATTTGGCAGGATCGTATTATTACCGAGGGTCTGAATAACATTTACATTCAAGGCTATATTAATAATCAAATGCTGCCACTCTACCAGTCAGCAGCTGACATATTGGTTATGCCGTTTGGGCAGTCAATTTCCGGTTCCAGCGGGGGTAATTCCGTGGATATCTGCAGTCCCATGAAGATGTTTGATTACCTGGCTTCAGGACGGGCCATTATGGCGAGTGATTTACCAGTATTGCATGAGGTGTTGAATGAACGGAACGCTGTTTTGTTGCCACCTGAGGAGATCAATGCATGGCAGCATGCATTACTCCATCTTGCATTGGATTCTCATCTGCGTATGAACCTTGGCCACCAGGCTCGGATCGATGCTGCAAAGTATACCTGGGTGAAGCGAGAGAAGACCATTTTGAAGGGGATTTCAATTACATGACCAGTAATGACAAGACAGAATTGACTGTTGGCACAACCAATAATCTCTGGAAGTGGCTTGCTGGTATCCTGCTACTCTGTGTTATCGAACGCCTGACGCTTTTCTTTAACTATCCACCAGTAAGTTTAAATGACACAGGCTCCTATCAGCGTCTGGCTGAGACCATCCTGAATGGTTGGTTGAACTATGATGGAACCCGAACACCAGGTTACCCTGTCTTTTTGGCCATTGTCGGACCCGATCAATCAGTAGTTGCCGTTCAAATGGTAATGGGTGTTTTGATTACACTGATGGTCTTTGGTATTGGTTACCAAATAAGTCGCCATGTTGTATTTGCTGGACTGGGGGCATTGGGGCATACGCTCAACTTAAACCAGTTGTTTTTTGAAACCAATTTAATCACTGAGACATTGGCCACCTTCTGGGTTGTAATGGCTCTCCTGGGAGCCACCTGGTGGATCGTCAAGTCGGATAAACGAACACTTTGGCTGGGATTGGCAATCGGGCTGTCTGCATCGTTGGCCGCGTTGACCCGTCCGTTATTTGTTTATTTGCCTTTTTGGCTGGCCATCTTTTTAGCATTATTCAGCAATGGCATGAAGATGAAGTTTGATTGGCGCCCCCTGGCATCCACGTTTATCATATCAGCAGTAATAGTTGCCAGTTGGATTACTTATATCCATGAAAACTTCTATATATGGAGTATGTCTTCACTAAACGGGTTCAACATGGTGCAGCACACCGGGTATTATTTTGAATACATACCTGACAAGTTTGCATCCCTGCGAGATACTTATATCGAATTCCGGGACCAGCGTATCGCACAATATGGAACACAAGGCAATGCCATCTGGGAAGCTATCCCCGAGATGCAACGACAAAGTGGATACAGTTTCTTTGAAATGTCTGCTCTGCTCTCTCATCTGTCAATGCGTTTGATTCGTGAGCATCCTGATCTGTATTTAAAATATGTATTCAAGGGTTGGTGGATGTTCTGGCTGGCTCCGGTATATTATGTTAAGACCAATGTGCCTTCTTACACTCTGGGTGAGGTGTTTCGTTATTTGGTTTATTGCCAGCGGGTTTTACTGGTCGGGGCTAATGTATTATTTCTGGTATCCTCAACTCTCGCTTTATTGCTAAAAAAGATGAGGTATATATGGAAGGTGACAGCTGAATGGGGTCTGATTGCCACAACCATCTGGATATGTTCTGTGTTTCAAGCACTCCTTGACCATGGAGATAACCCGCGATTCCTGGTTCCTTTGCAATCCATGGTCGTCCTTTGGTCATTGTGGATTATGTACCAAACGCTATCCAACCGTCATGTAAAAGGAAAAAGCAAAGTAAAATCAAAGCCCCATGATGCATAAGTTAATGAATCAACCTAACTCCCGACCTCTGATTATTTGTGTCATTCTTCTCGCACTTGTATTGATTGCAGGAGCCTTGATCTCTTTAATTTTAAAAGAGGGGAATCCCGGGATTTCCTGGTTGGTTACATCTGTTCTCTTAACTTTCTGTACTTTTATTCTTTATCTGGCATGGTCATTAGCTGGGAGGGGGCAAACCCTGGCGTGGTTGTTGGCTATGGCTTTCCTTCTACGCCTCTTTGTAGGGGTGGTTACGGAGGTCGGACTGCCGCGTTGGGGTTATGACGAGACAGTCCAGAACTCCGGCTACCTGTTTTATGATGCATACAAGCGGGATAATGATGCCTGGGCGCTTGCCAAGTCCAGCGAACCAATCTGGAAGGCATTTGAGAATGAATTCATTGGTGATCAATATGGCGGACTTTTATCCATCAGCGCATTGGTTTACCGTGGGTTCAGCTCCGATCATCATCGTCCATATCTGGTCATGTTGTTGACCGCATTGGCTGGCTCTGTGGCTGTTGCTTTCGTCTGGGCTGGTTCTGGAAAACGTTGGGGACGCAGGATTGCAATGGGGGCGGCCTTACTCGTTGCTGTTTTCCCCGATGCAGTTCTCTTCGGAGGAGCCCAGATGCGTGAGCCATATCTCGTCCTCATGACTGCAATGGCATTCTGGGGTGTGGTCTTTTGGGATACACACCGGTCTGGTGCCATCCTCACCATTTTATTATCAGTAATTGGATTATTCCTGATCTCATCACGTGTCGCTGTGCCAGCACTAGCGGTTATTGCTGGTATATTTATATTCGATAAATTTTCACTTAAAGGTGATCGAAAACGGGAGTCAATTACCTGGATCAGCATCCTATTCGCTGCATTGATAATGGGTGCTCTGTCTTGGAATTGGTTAAGTAGCAGCAGTTCCTGGGATATTTTTGAAACCATCCGGACATCCGGTCGTGTGCAATATGCTTTTGAAACCATTCCAGAAAAGTTCCAAGTGCCATTTGTAATTGGATACGGGCTTACTCAACCTGTCTTGCCTGCTGCGATTGTGGATCCGGCCTTGCCGATATGGCGCATTATTGCGATCTTCCGTGGAATTGGCTGGTATGCTGTTGCACCATTGTTAATATATGCCATTTTCATTTGTTGGAAGGCTGAATCCGCGAACGATCGTCGTATCATGGTCTGGTTGTCAATATGTATGATTATCTGGTTGCTGATATCCTCTACACGGGCAGGCGGTGACCAGTGGGATAATCCACGTTATCGCTCAATATTTCTGGTTTATATTGCCCTGCTCTGTAGCTGGGCATGGGATTATGCGCGCAGGCATAAAGATGCCTGGCTTGGCAGGTTTTTTCTGATTGAAGGGATTTTCCTGGGCTTCTTCCTGGAATGGTATATAAGCCGGTATTATCAGGTTGTCGGGCGCCTGCCTTTTGAAATAATGTTGATCTGGGTGGCCGGGCTTAGCCTGGCAGTTGTTGTCGGTAGTCTGATTTGGGATAGAGTTCAACATAAATTATCAGATTAACAATCTGGGTAGAATATGATCATATTATCCGAGGGAGAATAAGATGAAATTATCTGTTGTTATTCCGGTATTTAATGAGGCTGAAAGCATTCATCTATTACATCAAACCATCCATAAGGCATTGAAGGCGGTCAAGTATTCCTGGGAAATGATTCTTATTGATGATGGATCACAGGATGAAAGCCCGCAGGTTTTGGAAGATCTTGCCCTCAAAGATCCAAAATTTGTCAAGGTTATCCTCCTGCGCCGAAATTTCGGTCAAACAACTGCCCTTGCTGCAGGAATAGACCATGCCAGTGGAGATATTATTGTATTGATTGATGCAGACCTGCAAAACGATCCTGAAGATATTCCGGCAATGGTGACGAAAATTGATGAGGGATATGATGTCGTCAGTGGTTGGCGATTTGATCGTAAAGATACTTTTTTATTCAGAATTCTACCCTCCCGTATCGCAAATGGGTTGATTTCCTGGGTCACTGGTGTTCACCTGCACGATTATGGCTGTACATTAAAAGCTTACCGGCGTGATATCCTGTCTGGATTCCGGTTGTATGGAGAGATGCATCGTTTCATTCCGGCTTATGCCGGGAGTGTTGGAGCCAAAATCATCGAGGTCCAAGTAAATCATCATCCGCGGAAATACGGTAAAGCCAAATATGGCCTGGAACGTATAACCAAGGTGATATTGGACTTAATGACTGTGAAATTTCTCAGTTCTTATGCCTCAAAACCCAACTACCTTTTCGGAGGTATCGGATTGGTATTAATGGCAATTAGTGCCATCATTGTACTTTTCCTCGTGATTAACCGTCTGATTGCCGGTGAACATATAGTGCGTTCGCCACTTTTGCAGATGAGTGTCATGTTGTTCATTCTGGGTGGACAATCCATCCTGCTCGGCTTGATCGCTGAATTATTGGTCCGCACTTATCATGAGTCACAGAAAAAGGCGACTTACACAATTCGTAAAGTAATCAATCTCAAAGAACTGGCGAATGATTCTCAAGTAAGTACCAAGTGACACAAAACGAAGTAATTAAACGAAAGCCATTCAGATCATCCCTGCTTCGTTGGCTTGGGACTCTGATTGCGCTGGCATTATTGATTTTTCTACTCAGTCGTCAGGGGTGGACAGATATCTGCCAAGCAATTCAACGTATTCCCACAATTCATTTTTTAATTGTGGTCGGCTTGATATTCCTGTCGAGATTTGCGGTTGTGGGGCGCTGGTATGTTCTTATTCGATCTGCAGAACAATGTTTGACTTTGGGTGAAACCATCCGACTTGTTTTCGCTGGATTGTTTGCATCGAATTTTTTACCCACCACGATCGGTGGGGATGTCATTCGATTGGCAGGTGCCGTAAGGCGAAAAAAGGATCCGGCTGTTATTACTGCTTCACTGCTGGCTGATAGATTGGTGGGAATGATTGGTATGGCGTCCTTGTTGCCAATCGGGTTGCCTTATCTCCTGGCGGGTCGCGCAACTCTTGTTTCGGATGGCATGCTATTTTCTTTCGCGGTTGCCAGCAGATACACAGGTATTCAAAAATGGTTTATCAAAGGCCGTGACTTTTTTCGTTCCACGATAAAAGTATTAATGATATGGATTCACAAACCCGCCTCTATTCTATTGGCTTTATTATGGACATATGGTCACCAGGCAGCTGTTTTTACAATTGTCTGGTTGTTATTTCAAGGCATGGGCGAGAATATCACCTGGTGGATGGTGGCGGGATTATGGATTTTTAATTATTTCATTACAACACTTCCAATCTCCATAAACGGTTTGGGTGTTCAGGAATTATCAATTGCTTACATCTATACTCAATTTGGGGGCGTATCAACAGACAGCGGCCTGGTAATGGCTGTAATTATCAGGGTTTTATATATGTTTGCCAGCCTTCCCGGTGTGATTGCCTTGCCAGAGATCTTCGAATCCAGACTTGTGAAGGCAAGCCAAGAGGCAAATGAGCTCTAAAATCTCTTAAAAACACATAAAGATAGTAGAATATCGACCATGAAATCTGATATTGCAAACCGTTCTACATATTTCAAACGGTTACTCTATCTTGTGCTGGTGTTTGCGATTTATACAATGATTGACCGTTTCCCCTATTATCATGGGATGGGTTCTTTGTGGGGACACTTCTCGGGCTCACGTTTGCTTCTCATAAGCCCCGTCATTCTCGTCGGTCTCATAGCAATTGCATTATTATTTATGGATTTTCGGTCAAAATGGATTACAAAAAGTGTCTGTATTCAAAAAGGAAGCGGAATTCTATTAAGGAGATGGCGAATTGTCGGATGGATGTTGTTCTTTTTAATAGGTCTGGTCTACCCTGCTGGTGCCCTCAGTGCTTTATGGTACGCTGACAGTGTATTTCCGAATTATTTCATTTTGGGTTTGTTGATATTAATTGGATCGCTGTGCTTTTATGGCGTAGTAAAAAACGTCAGTATGCCTATCGCAATAGCATTTACGGCCATTCTTTATTCAGTAATAGCCAGGGTGGCCATCTATCTGCCTGAGATCAGTACGCAAATGACATCCATGGGTTGGTCAGAGGCCAGCCGATATTATTATGCCTCACTTTTCTTCTCACACTCAGTCTATGGTGCTTCTGCGCCACTACCGGTTTTACATCCATCACGATATTTATTACAATCCATCCCTTTTATCATACCGAATATGCCTATTTGGGTTCATCGTGCATGGCAGGTTCTGCTATGGATTGTACTTCCGGTATTGGGCAGCGCTTTAATCGCCAGGAGAGTAAAAATTAAATCAAACATACTGATGGTGATCATGACTGGGTGGGGATACCTCTTCCTCCTGCAGGGTCCTGTATATTACCATTTGATGATTTGTGTGATTGTTGTCGCAGCTGGTTTTTCCGCCCAAAAACCGTTCAGATCACTGATCGTTGTCTTTGTAGCTTCTATTTGGGCTGGTATTAGTAGACTCAACTGGTTCCCGGTGCCGGGATTATTGGCTGTTTTATTCTATGTGCTTGAGATTCCCAGGGCAGACAAGCACTTCTGGCGGTATTGGTTATGGCCAGCCATCTGGGCGTTTTTCGGTCTGGTTGTAGCTTTCCTGAGCGAAAGAGCATATATCATGCTATCAGGTAACCCGGCTGATCATTATGGAACAAGTATGACCTCATCCCTGCTATGGTATCGGCTTTTCCCCAATGTTACATATACCAATGGCGTATTAATTTCAATACTCATTGTCTCATTACCAGCAATACTACTCATACTCACAAAGTTGGTTCGGAGTCGAGGCATCATTCATATTGAAAGAATCATGGCGATCAGTGTTTTGCTACTGGTTTTTTTCGTGGGTGGACTTATCGTCAGTGTCAAGATTGGCGGTGGTAGCAATCTTCATAATTTGGACGCCTTCCTCATTTTTCTATTTATTACAATGGTCTATTTACTTCATGACCGGGTGAAGATTGAGACAGCAAGCACAAATAAGTGGAGGTCTGCTTCCTGGATTTTAGTGGTTATCCTACTTGCCTTGCCGATGATGCTCGCCAGCCAGACAACCTCTCAATTCACCAGATTCGATAACGGACCAGTGAAAAAAGACCTGGCCACTCTTCAGGGTGTTGTTGACGCCACCCCACAATCAGAAGGCGAGATCCTTTTCATCTCACAGAGACATTTTGTTACATTCCATTATATAGATCGCGTGGAGCTTGTGTCAGACTACGAGAAGGTGTTTTTGATGGAGATGGCGATGGCAGGTCATGAACCTTTTCTGCAGCAGTTTGAGCAGGACCTGAAATCACACCGGTTTTCCCTTATTATTGCTGAGTCACTGTCCATGATTATTCAGGATGAGGAGGATGTTTTTTTTGAAGAGAATAATGCCTGGACCATTCATATAACCTCGCTAATTCGCAAGTATTATCAGGAGGCAGCCGATCTCCCAGATGCATTAATTGTTGTGTTGGAACCCATCCCTTCATCAGAGAGTAGGAAATAATGTATTGGTTGATTTCTTTTGATCCTTTGGCCATCTTGCTGTTTTTCCTGCAGAGTCTGATCTGGATGCTTGGGGGTTGGTTGATCGTTACCCATGCCTTCAAATCTCGAAGTTCAGAACGATTAATTACAGGAGTCGCCACCGGTTTTCTTCTTTTCATAGGCTTTTCAAATCTGTTTTCACACTGGGTATCAATTACCATTGCCTTCTGGCTTTCAAGCTTGTTTATTTTAGCAATGGGAATTGTCTTTATCTGGAAATCAGGACAGCGACCATGGCTTGATCGGAAGGATTTAAAAAGTTGGCCGCACTGTCTTGCACTGGGACTCCTGACCTGGTTCTTCTTCTCCATCCAATTGGGGTTGGGTTTATTTGATGACTTTGAACAATTGCCAATGATCTCAATAATGGGTGCGGGAGATATCCCCCCGCATTTCTATCTGGACCCGGATTTTTACTTCGCTTACCACTATGGTTTGCAGGTATGGGCGGCAAGTTTGATCAATCAAGTCAAACTATTGCCGTGGAGTGCCTGGGATTTGACCAAGGCGGTGGCCATTGCCTTCACTCTGGTGCTGGGGTGGGTGTATGTAAAAAGACTAACACGCAACAGCCTGGCAGCCTGGCTTGGGACGGTTTTATTAACCTTCGCGAGTGGCACCCGCTGGCTCTTCCTATTTTTACCCTATTCAACACTGATACAAATTCAGGAGCATCTTAAACTGGTGAATAGTGCCACGGATATTGGCAATGAATTTGCCAGCGTTATTGTCAGCCCGATGGCCATGGCTGGGCAAGGATTGGTTCCGTTCCCTTTTGCTTATCACAATGGCATCTTTACTCCTGTCATATCTGTTTTGGGGCACTCTGGTGCAATCCCCTATGTAATAGCCCTGGTTCTATTATTGTTAGTGCCAGGGAGCCACATTAATTTTCCAGCCATGTTGGTGTTATCGATGATATTTGGTGTAATGGCACTTGGCGCGGAAAACATGTTCACATTTATTTGGATCGCTTTGTTCATCATTCTTCTGGTTGTTATCATTCGAAACAGGAAGTCCGTGTCTTATATACCACCTCACCGATTATTGTATTGGGCAGGTGTGTTGGTAATCAGTGCTGTTTTAAGTGCTTTCCAGGGTGGATTTATCACTGAAACTGTGCGTGGGATCCTGGCGGGGCTGATTGGAGGTGCAGCTACCCAATCAAGCAATGTATATGAATTCTCACTGCGTTGGCCGCCTGGCCTGTATACTGCACATCTGGGTGTTTTATCGCTATTCAAACCACTGGAGATTCTCACCCTGGTTATTGAATTGGGTCCAGTACTGCTATTAGGTCCCATGGCTATCTACTATTCTATCCGAAGTATCAAGCGTGGGGCATGGTTGCCTGCCAGCCTGGGTATCGGCGGTGCTTTATTAATACTTTTCCCATTTTTCGTGGCGTATGGAGTGGACCGCTCAACAACTCGCCTCCCCGCAACTGGACTGTGGTTATGGTTGGCAATCTTAACCCCACTGCTCTGGCAGATGATGAAAACACGGGGGCGGATTTTCCGTGATATGTTAATTGTTTTTTATTTTGTGACTGTTTTTGGTGCAGTAAATATTTTCAGCGTTCAAATGACTACAATGCCCAATCCACAAAACTCATATTTCATTAATCCTGCCGATGCTCGCTTTGCAAGGAGCTATTATAATAAATTCCCCTCTGATATCCAAATTTTGGATAGGATCCCGTACCGAGCTGTAACAATATTTGGCAGGGCGGTTAAGGCTTATGAATCCGTCTATGATCCTTTACCCGGCTGGCCTGCGTTGATTGAAAATCCTGATCCAGAAATGGTATATGCCGCCGGGTTCCAGTATATATATATGGATGAGATATGGTGGGCTACAGTCCCGCAAGAAACACGGGATGAATTGGAATATGGTTGTGCAACATACGTGGGTACACCAGAATATTATCAATCCACCTCGCGCTGGTTGATCGATTTATCCAATTGCCATTAAATCCTTATACTTGACGTCTACTTGATCCGGCTTATAATTCAACAGTTGAATATTGAAACTGGTATGCATGTGGAAAATTCACGCGATTTGATCATTCTGGAGCAGATTGAACAAAATCCAGATGCCACACAAGCATCGCTGGCTGGTGAAGTCGGAGTTGCCGTAGGCACAATTAATTGGCATATAAAGCGGCTGGTGAATAAGGGGTACATTAAAGTAAAACGGGCCGAGCGTAAAAAATTAAAATACATCATCACCCCCGAGGGTATATCCCTGCGTGCTCGATTGACCATCGATTATATACAAAACCAATTCAGCCTATATCGACTGACACGTGAGAAGGTGAGTGCTTTGCTGGCCCAGGTTCAGGCAGAAGGACATTCGGGTGTTCGTCTCATTGGCGATGGGGATGTGGCAGATGTATGTCGGTTAACCTGCCTTGAGCAATCAATATCAATTCTTGACGATCCTAAGGTGCCTGCAATTATTGTGCATGGCATAAAAGTATATTTACAGGGTGTTCATGGACAGGGCTGAGAAAGGACAAGTGATTGTCACAGGAGGAGCCGGGTTTCTTGAAACCATGTTGATGTCCGTATTGTTGTATCAAGGGTATCGGGTTGTAGTAATCGATATCCTGTTATTCAGCGGCGAAGCATTGTTGGGTTTTTCTAAACTCAGCAACCTAAACTTGATAAAAGGTGATCTGTGTGATTCTGGTGAACTGCGTCCTTTTTTAAGGACCGATTGGGCAAAAAGATCTGTTCTTTTCTTTTTGGTTGCCTTGTTGGTTTTTCTACCCGCGAGGCAGTGTATCATAAGAGTGTGGAGGTTGTTCGGTGGATTTATGATCAGGTTGAATCAATGATCTCTGTTGATGCGGGTAGTCGTGAAGTGACCCGGGCACAAAGACCCGGGTTGATCAGCAATCCGTTGGATCGGCGTTATCGCAACGCTGATATGATTACCAAGTGAGGATGATATATCATGAGTGATATAAGTTTCTGGAATGGTAAGAAAGTGGTTGTTACAGGAGGTGTAGGCTTCCTGGGCAATTTTGTGATTAATAAACTCAAAACCCATGGTGCAAAAGACATTTTCATTCCAACCATTGAAGAGTATGACCTGGTGCAACCGGAAGCGATAAACAGGTTGTTTGTCAATTCAGAGCCAAATGTGATCATCCACTTGGCGGCACATGTGGGTGGCATTGGAGCCAATCGTGCGCATCCGGCGGAATTCTTCTATGATAATCTGATGATGGGTGTCCAGCTCATTCATCAGGCCTGGAAGCATAATGTTGATAAATTTGTTGCCATTGGCACGGTATGTGCTTACCCAAAATTCACTCCAGTGCCTTTTAAGGAAGAAGACCTTTGGCTCGGCTACCCGGAGGAGACGAATGCGCCATACGGATTGGCAAAAAAAATGCTGCTGGTTCAATCACAGGCTTATCGTCAACAGTATGGTTTTAATTCCATTTTCCTGCTACCTGTGAATCTGTATGGTCCGGGAGATAATTTCAACCCCGAGACCTCGCATGTTATTCCAGCTTTGATTCGAAAGTGCTTTGAGGCGCAGGATAAAGGAGAGAACGAGTTGATCGTGTGGGGAGATGGATCACCGACCCGCGAATTCATTTATGTTGAAGATGCAGCGGAAGCAATTGTTGCTGCGAGTGAGAAATATGACGGTCCTGAGCCAGTCAATATCGGTTCTGGGTATGAGATCAGCATTAAAAATCTGGCCGAGATGATTGCCAGGTTGACTGGATTTACGGGAAAGATCACATGGGATATCACGAAGCCCAATGGGCAACCTCGCCGATGCCTGGACACTTCACGGGCAGAACAATATTTTGGATTTCGTGCTCAAATAAATTTTGAAGAAGGTCTCAAGCGAACCATTGAGTGGTACAGGTCTACCCGGAAATGATCTAATGGATGAACATGCCTGATTTGCAAATTACTCACATACGCCCAACCCAGGGATGGGCGGCACTCAATTTAAAGGACCTATGGTTATACCGTGAACTGGTTTATTTCCTGACATGGCGGGATATTAAGGTCCGATATAAGCAAGCCATCCTGGGAATCGCCTGGGCAATTTTGCAACCACTATTGACAATGATCGTTTTTAGTATCATCTTTGGCGGTCTGGCGAAGCTACCCTCTGATGGGATTCCCTATCCTTTATTCAGTTATGCGGCTGTATTACCATGGCAATTATTCTCCAGTGCCTTGCACCGCTCAAGTGTTTCACTGGTGGGAAATGCCAACCTGTTGACAAAAATCTATTTTCCACGTTTGATAATTCCCTTTTCTGCGGTTATGGCCTCACTGGTCGATTTTGGGATTGCGTTTCTGGTAATGATTGGTTTGATGCTTTATTATCAAGTTTGGCCTACTTTATTGATATTGTGGATCATACCCTTGACATTGCTGGCACTCCTTACGGCACTGGCTGTCAGTCTCTGGTTATCCGCCCTGAATGTGCTTTACCGGGATGTTCAACATATGATCCCCTTCCTGACGCAATTCTGGATGTATGCATCACCGGTGGCCTATTCGGCCGATCTTATTCCCACCGGCATCTGGCGCATTATTTATGGATTGAATCCCATGGCGGGAGTAATTCAGGGCTTTCGATGGGCTTTATTAGGCACACGGCCGCCGGACATTATGATGGGTATATCCATTGCCATCGTTTTGATCCTGCTGGTAACAGGATTGTTTTACTTTAGGCGGATGGAAAAGACATTTGCAGACAGGGTATAGACGATGAGTGATATTGCTATCCGTGCTCAGAATATCTCAAAAAAGTATCACATCGGTATGTTGCATTCACACAATGACACCCTGCGTGATGTAATCGTATCCGCTTTCGACCGTGAAGAACATAAGCGTAAAGCATTACAGGCACAAATATGGGCTATTAAAGACCTGTCATTTGAAGTCCGGCAAGGCGAAGTGCTGGGAGTCATCGGGCGTAATGGTGCCGGGAAAAGCACCTTGTTGAAAATCTTATCACGTGTTACCGAACCAACAAAGGGCGTTGTTGATATTTATGGTCGGGTTGGATCACTACTTGAGGTAGGCACCGGATTTCACCCGGAATTGACCGGTCGCGAGAATATATATCTTAACGGCGCTATTCTGGGCATGAAAAGGCGTGAAATTGCAAGTAAATACAATGATATTGTTGAGTTCTCAGAAGTTGGACAGTTTATCGATACACCGGTAAAGCGGTATTCAAGTGGTATGTATTTGCGATTGGCATTCGCGGTCGCAGCTCATCTTGAGCCAGAGATACTGGTGGTTGACGAAGTGCTGGCAGTCGGAGATGCGGAATTCCAGCATAAGTGCCTGGGAAAAATGAGTGATGTTGCCCAACAGGGGAGAACGGTTTTGTTTGTAAGCCATAATATGTCTGCCATTCTGCGCCTTACCCAGGAAACCATCGTGCTCGATAAAGGTTCAATGCTGATGCGGGGCCCTTCCACACGCGCTGTTGACTTCTATCTATCTTCAGGCTTTTCTCAATTAGGAGAGCGCACCTGGGTTTCAGAGGAGATTCCAGCAGATGCTGACCCATTTGTTCCCATTGCTTTACGCGTAAAGAATGCCCAAGGTAAAGTGTCTGACAGCCTGCGATCCACAGAACCCATCACGATTGAAGTAGAGTATTCCCTAAATAAATCCATCACAGGATTGCGGGTGGGCATCTACCTGCTATCAACGCGTGGTGAGTTGGTGTTTACTTCCTTTGATACTGATGATAGTGTCTTGTTTGAGAAACACGCCACCCGTGCGGTGGGGCATTATCTTAGTCAATGCAAGATTGCGGCTGATTTATTGAATGAAGGGCGTTTTATTGTGGGAATGAATGCCAGTTCCTTCAGGGTAAAGCGATATTTTCAGGATGAGCAGGCACTTACATTCACCGTGGATGCGGCTGGTGCACCTGGTATGCAGTGGCCAGAGCCGCGCCTCGGACCGCTCAGGCCGCGATTGCTTTGGCAAATCGAACATATAAAACAATGAGCCTGTTTCGTAAGAATACCATCAAGGATATTTTATATACTATTCCATATGCTCCAGATTTATATTGGCGCATGCATAGCCAGGAGTTTTCAGGGAATACACGCTTTCGACTGGAAGGTCTGCGGAACGAGTTGCCAGGTATTAAAGCCTGCGTGAAAGCATATCGAGATACAGCGAAGCCTGGAAAAAGGATTTTTCTGTTTGCCAGTTTGCACTATTGGATTGAACATGCCGCCTTAATGGGAACTGCATTGGCCGGCATGGGCCACCACGTAACCTTGGGATTCTTGCCATACAGCGATTGGCAAAACCCAGTGCATGGTTTTGATCTGCGGCGGCAGAATATCTACGCCAGGGATGTGCTGGCAATTGCCCGTCCTTATATCAAATCATTTTCACTTCTTGATATTCAACCAAGAAAAAACCGTTTTCCTGATGAATTGTCCAGGGCTGTGAAGGAAGTGTCCATTTATGACGCTCAATACACCCTGCAAGTGGAAGATATCGATCAAAAAGAACCAGTCTTTTTGATGAGGTTTGAAAGAAATTCTCTGGCTGCCCGGGCAGTGTATACATGGCTGATGAAGAATCCCCAGGATGTAGTGATTGTTCCCAATGGGACCATTCAGGAGATGGGGATTGTTTACCGGGTAGCCCGGTATCTGAAAATCCCAACCACGACTTATGAATTCGGTGAACAACGTGAGCGTATCTGGTTGGGACAGAACACAGAGATCATGCGCCAGGATACCGATGATTTGTGGAAATCATATAATAATATTTCATTAAGTAAGGAACAGCGTGAGCGCATTGAGTCACTCTACCGAGCTCGGGAAGATGGGCGACAGTGGGAGAACTTTTCGCGTTTGTGGCAGGGTAATGTGCCGCAAGGATCCGAAAGTGTGCGGAAATTGCTGGGTTTGGACATGCGTCCGGTTGTTATGATTTCGACCAATGTTATCGGAGACAGCCTTACACTGGGCCGTCAAGCATTTACCCGCGGCATGACTGAATGGTTGGTGAAAATCCTTCATTACTTTTCCGATCGTAAGGATATACAGGTGGTCATTCGTGTGCACCCTGGCGAGATTCTGACACGGGGAACGTCTGTTGTGGATATCGTTAGTCAGATACTTCCGGGTCTGCCAGCGCACATGCACCTGGTCGGACCGCGGGAAAAAGTTAATACATACGATATCATGCAAATCACCGACTTGGGATTGGTCTACACTACAACAGTTGGCATGGAAATGGCAATGCATGGCATACCGGTGCTGGTCGCCGGATTAACCCATTACCGCGGGCGTGGTTTTACCATAGACCCCACCTCGTGGAATGAATACTTCGGGCAGCTTGAAAGGGTTCTTAAAACCCCGAAGCGATATCGCTTGAGTCAGTCCCAACAAGACCTGGCGTGGCAATATGCATATTATTTCTTTTTTGAGTTTCCAAGACCATTCCCCTGGCACCTGGTCAAGGTTTGGGATGACTATCATGAACGTCCATTGGAACATGTACTGAGCCCTGAAGGACAAGAAAGATACGGTAAGACTTTTGCAGATCTGACTGGTGAAAAGATGGAATGGAAAGCAGTGCAAAATCAGGCAAAATGATGATGTCAGCCAATAACGCACAGGAAATTAAACAGCAGGTGCAATCCTTCTATAACCGGATAGGATGGCAGGAGGTATCTGAAGGGGTATACCAAAACGCACGCTTTGAGGACTTACGCCCAGTCTCCAGTGAATATATCCACCGGTGTCATATTCGGGCGGGCACCTTTCTAGCTAAAACTGGTCATTATCTGCTTGACGCTGGATCGGGTCCAATCCAATACCCGGAATACCTGTTGTATTCAGAAGATTATGATTATCGTGTTTGTGTGGATATTTCACCTGTTGCGTTATTTGAGGCTCGGCGGCGAATTGGCACTAATGGTCTGTATGTTGTAGCAGATGTCTCAGCGCTTCCTTTCACTGGGAATATATTTGATGGTGTGATCTCACTTCACACTTTGCATCATCTGCCAGAATCCAACCAACAAGATGGGTATCTGGAACTATGGCGTGTTCTGGCTCCAGGTAAACAAGCGGTGGTTGTTAATGGATGGACAGATGCACCACTCATGCGTCGATATGATTGGCTTGTAAGGATTGCGACTTGTCTGATGAATCGTATGCGTCATAGAAAAGTTGACCCCAACACAACACATAGTGGGGAAAAAAGTATGGGAAATCCCAAGGAGCCGGTGAGTACTTATGTTCAAAAATTCACTCCGGAGCGGTTGAAACAAATGATTGGTGAACACATCCCTTATGAAATCCGTTGCTGGAGAAGTGTCAGCGTCCGTTTTCTCAGAGCGGTCATACATCCAAAATTGGCGGGAAGGTTGATCCTACGATTACTATACCGGCTCGAAGAAGTATTCCCTTATTATTTCGGCGTGGTTGGTCAATACCCGCTGATCATCTTGAAGAAATCTGGGTAAGATTGGAGAGAATTATGAAGTGGAGTGATAAAG
>JAFGXF010000038.1 GCA_016936755.1 Anaerolineaceae bacterium
CATCAAGGGCAACCACCATCCGGGTAGAAACAGGCTTCCTATCAATCCCATCGCGACCAGGGCAACAACCAGTCCGAATGGCGCCATGAGAGCCCGCCGTATCGTCCGATACTCGATCACACCTTCCACCCGGTAATGGCCACGCAAAGCCAGGAAATATTTACGGGAAAAGCTGATCCGTGTTCGTTTTTCGAGTGCGGTTCCCCTGAAGGCCAGACAGTGAAGCTGTTCATGAATCCAAACACCGAGATTGGCATACAACAGCACGGCCACAAGGTAAATCATCAGGAAATGGGCTACGCGCCATCCTGCTACGGGTATCTCGCGATAAACCCAATAAGCCAGGTAAAGCATACCGAACAAGGAAACAAGGAGGATCGTAACGGAAAATTGCCTGTCGGCATCTCCCACGCGCATCTGTGTGACACCCATTTTTTGTTCCTTTAATGTGCCGCGCATTTATCTACCTGCTATCAACGTGAGCTGGCATTTGACAACCGCATGAGGAAAGTACCCAACACCTTATTGAATTCATCGGATTTCTTAAATAAATGTCCTGGCCTATGGCCCCCTCATATGAATATATTTCCTGACATCGACATTGTAGACAACCTCATCCGGTGAGAAGTATGCCCACGGTGTTCCCTCATCAAGCCAGATGATGGCTGCGTCCGCGAGCTTGCGTCCACTGACCTCTCGCCACCCAAGCGCTTGATTTAACCACAATGTCTTTATCTCATCTGTTGCGCCCTTGTAACGCATACCCTCAATAAGGTTTACCAACCCGGTAACCGGGTCGAAGCGCACGATAAAGCGTTCTTGAGCCTCGCCAAACGGGACAACCAACACCGCCGTGTCATCATCCACAGCTTCCCAGTGGGCCCTCTCATCCGTGATGAATATCGATGGCAACCAGAGCGACTCTGACCATAACCCCAGGTTGGCCGCCTGATCCACTTTGGGCTCACCCTCAGTCACACCGAAAGGTAATTCCAGACGGGTTTCCCCATTCAAATAATGTTCATTCACCTTCATCAGGGGCAAACCGTAGAGGGTGGCTTCCAGATAATGATGGTAACCCTTTCCAGCGTCATGTGTGAAGCGAAACCGTCCGGGAAAGGTGATGCCCATCACCCGCAGGCGTGCCTGACCAGAAAAGACTGCCGATTTGATCAGCGGTATGGAATCGCCATAGAGCTGATGGTAGAAACGAGTCACCGGTGCTGGAAGCCCGGCAGGCAATGGCATGCTTTTCAAGACACCTGTTTTCCCGGAGAACGGTGGAAACGATCTGGGTTTTATACGTAAACCCAACCAAGCCAGGAATACGAGAATGATCAGGATGGTGAAGATGTTTATGATAATGTTCATCGGCATTCTCCATGCGCACATATTGCAGAACAGCATCTCATGCACGAATAATGAATCTGGAACCAGTGCAGGGTGAGTTACAAGCCATGTCTAGTATACAGCCGAAAGTGGTATTGACAACTGGCGGCAATGTTAAAGAATATACCATTGCATAAATAAGGAGTCTATCAATTGACAATATAACAGATCCAATGAGATCGCCCTTACTGATTCCTCCGCAGATATGCTTGTACCGCAGGCGTCAAGGTTAACAGTATTATAAGAGCACTCCAAATATAATAGATGCCATGCAGGAAGAACCATTCCACCCACATCAATTCTACAGTCAACCAGATGATGACGATCAATCCCACTACCAGGGATCCGACCCAACTCCAGTGCATTCGGTTAAATGGGTTGATTGCATCCGGCCATTTCCAGTCGGGTCTTTTCCAGATGCCATATGCGATCCCCGTAGGATAAACTCCCATTAACAGGAACATGATCAGCCCAGGGATAAAAAAGTCGGGGAATGGGGATCCCGCAATCAGGCTGAGTGGCATTTGTAACAAGTTACCATCCGGTTTGAGTATCAGCAAAGCACCAGTTGCCAACGCGCCCAGACCCAGGAACACATGAAGAGAAATCAGTGTCCATATGGCAATTGATCGGGTGCCTTTTATCTTCATTATCGACTCCGTTGATTGAAATAAAAAAATACGTATATTCATTCCTTGCATTATTCCGAGGTTGGCATACATAACCACCGCCATAAGATAAACGATTATGCACGGATGTCTGGCAGGCCATAAAATTTAAGCAAGCCCCCATTGTTTTCTTAAAACATCAAATATCCCGGCACAAGCAATTGTATCCTGCCAGGGGATCAGGTCGCTCTGGATTTTTCCTTGGCGGAAGAGTTCAGTGCAATGACGGATCTGGTAAACAAAACCGTCTGGCTCGGAATCGTCAAACCGGTCAAGTATATTATTCTCCTCATCAAACAGCTCACAGAACCTTGGTCCGAAGCAGTTCTCAAGTGCAATATGCCCCCGGGTACCATAGATAGATGCAATTCCTTTCGCGTTCACATTGAATCCACAGGTCAGGTTTGCCAAGGTGCCACTCAAAAAACGAAGTGAAAAAGCAGCGGATTCATCCACACCGCTTGGGGCGATCCTTGCAAGACCACTCACAGCCTCGGGGTATTCACCCAGTATTCCTGTCACAAAATCGATTGGGTAGACGCCAACATCAAACAAGCTGCCGCCAGCCAGCTTAGGATCGAACAATCGGCTTTTAGGATCATAATCAGTTCTAAAGGAGAAATCAGCGGTGATCAGTTTCACCTGACCGATCTGCCCCTGCTTAATCCACTCCCTGGCTTTTTGATAAGCAGGCAGGCAACGTGTCCAGAGCGCCTCCATTAATAACGTTTGATTATGACCCGCTAACGCGACCAGTGACTCGGCGTCATTTCTTGTAAGAGTCATGGGTTTTTCGCACAGAACCGCTTTATGGTGTTCAAGGCAAGCCCTGGCAACCTCATAGTGAAAATTGTGCGTTAGTCCAATATAAATAATATCCACATCGTTATCGATCATCAGGTCGGAATATTTCTGATAAGCCCTTTTTGCTTTAAATTGCTGCGCAAAGTCGTTCGCACGAGACTGGTCCCGCGCAGCAACCGCTGCCAATTCCA
>JAFGXF010000039.1 GCA_016936755.1 Anaerolineaceae bacterium
CTTCGCGCAGCTGGCGGCAAACCTCAGCCACCATCTCCTCACTCATCTTGCCTGAAAAAGGCAGCGCCAGACCCCGTTCACCCAGACTTTCAGTCACCGGGAAGTCGCCCTTTTGATATCCGAAGCGTTCCACCATGTAAGGCTGCAAATGGATGGGAGTAAAGTAAGGTCTGACCGGAATGCTGCGCTTTTCCAGTTCATGCGCCACCCGGTCGCGGGTCTTTTCATCCTCCAACCAGATGATAAAAACGAACCAGCTCATGCGGGTCGTCTCCGGCTGGATCAACGGGCGGGTCACACCTGCGATACCCTGTAAATGCCGATCATACCAGCCGGCCACCTGCTCGCGGTGGTGCAGCAATTCTTCCAGACGGCTCATTTGGACGACACCCAGCGCAGCATTGAATTCATTCAGTCGATAGTTGTAGCCCATGTGGGTGTGCTGAAGCCAGGTGTCGCCCGGCGCCCGTCCCTGGTTACGCAGGGCTTGCATCAACAGCGCCCGCTGCTCGTCGTTGGTGACGATCATGCCGCCTTCACCGGTGGTGATCTGTTTATTGGGGTAGAAAGCATACACAGCCATATCGCCCTGCGTGCCGGCTTTGGCGCCGCGGTATTCCGATCCCAGTGCCTCACAGGCATCCTCGATCCATGGGATGTGATGCTCGTTGGCAATGGCCCGCATGCCATCCAGGTCACATGGTTGGCCAAAAACATCGATCGGCAGGAGTGCTTTTAGAGATGCTCCTGCACCAGCTCCCCGCCGGGGTAACCAGCGCCGGCTTGAACTCCCGCCCTGGGCCAGGTCACTGGCAGCCTGACGGGCAAGCGCAGGGTCGATGTTGCCGGTTTCCGGTTGCACGTCCACGAAAACCGGAACTGCATTCTCATAGAGAATAACATTGGTAGACGCCACGAAGGAAAACGGGGTCGTTAACACCAGGTCTCCCGCACGAATGCCGGCAGCCCGCACACACAAATGCAATCCGCTGGTTCCAGATGAAACACCGATGGCATATTGGCATCCGGTGTAAGCGCGGAATGCCTCTTCGAATTCAACGATCTTTTTACCCATTGAAAGGTAATTGGTGGAAAACACTTCCAACACTGCCTGACGCTCCAATTCGGTCAGATCAGGTGAAGACATGGGAATATTGGCTTTTTGAGTCATGCCGTGAATTCTACTATAAAACATCCTCCCGCCCCGCCAGACCGGTTATAATCAGTCACTCAAACCGTTTGCATCTTAATGCCATTTATGATATATTAGTTGCCACAGCGTTTTGAAGGCTCGCCTTCATGGCGCTGGTTGTGTTCTATAAGAAGACCATAAACAAGGAAAAATAACGATGACAACCTCATTCCTGACCCGTGAGGGGTTCCAGAAGTTGCAGGAGGAACTTGAGTTTCTGCGTGGTACGAAACGCGCTGAGATTGCCAAGCGCCTGCATGAAGCCATGGAAGGCGGCGAGTTGATCGAGAACGCCGAATATGAGGCTGCAAAAAACGAGCAGGCCTTTGTGGAAGGTCGTATCAAGGAATTGGAAATCCTGCTGGCAACCGCCCGTGTGATCACCGATTCAGGCAAGGCCGGATCAATCCAGGTGGGGGCCAAGGTCACCATCCAGGAAGGCAAGAACTCACCTGAGGTGTATACCATTGTCGGTGCAGCCGAAGCCAATCCGCGCGCAGGCAGAATCAGCAATGAGTCACCACTGGGCCGTTCCTTGTTGAACCGGGTGGAAGGTGATGTTATTCACGTTGATGCGCCGGCTGGCGGCTTTGACGTAAAAGTGATCAAGATCGAATAAATATTGGGGCAAGGTGCATCATCCGCATGTGACCGTGCCCCATCACCCCCTCTCCATATCGGAGGGGGGTTTGTTAAATATCATCGACAGGACTATTTCATATGGCAGAAAATCTAAGTGATCTGGAAAAAATCCGGCTTGGCAAGCTCAAAAGGCTGAAGGAACAAGGTGTTGAACCATACCCGATCCATGCAGAGCAAAGTACCACCTCACAACAGGCCATTGCTACCTTTGAGGCCGCCGAGAAAGAAGGGACGGCGGATAAACTCGGTGAGGTAACCCTGGCAGGCCGCATTCGGGGATTGCGCCCAATGGGTAAACTGATATTTGCCCATATTGAAGACCGCAACGGGCGTATTCAGCTCTTCTTCCGCGTCAACGAATTAGGCGAAGCGCGCATGAAAAGCCTGATGGAAGATTATGACCTGGGAGATTTCATCCAGGCCAGCGGTGAGCTGATGCGCACGCGCACCGGGGAGATCACACTCCTGGTGAAGGATTTCAAAATGCTTGCCAAAGCCATCACGCCCCTCCCGGCTGCCAAAGATGAAGTTGTGGATGGGGAACTCATCCGGCATGCATCCCTGACAGACCCGGAGACCCGCTATCGCCAGCGCTATGCGGATCTGGCCGTCAATGCGGATGTGCGCACGATCTTCCGCACCCGGGCACACATCATCCGCAGTCTGAGGGATTTCCTCGACAGCCGTGATTTCCTCGAGGTTGAAACCCCCGTGCTGCAGCCGGTATATGGCGGCGCAGCCGCCCGTCCTTTTACCACCCATCACAACCAGCTTAAACAGGACCTGTACCTGCGCATTTCATTCGAATTGTATTTAAAGCGCCTGCTGGTGGGTGGCCTGGAGCGTGTATATGAGATCGGGCGGGATTTCAGGAATGAGGGTGTTTCCTTTAAACACAACCCGGAATTCACCATGCTGGAGTTTTACATGGCATATGCAGATGCAGATAAGATCATGGCACTCACCGAGGAGATGGTCAGCAGCGTGGCCAAGCAGGTCAAGGGCAGCACCGTGATCGAATTCGGCGAGCATACGATCGATCTGGCACCACCCTGGAAGCGGGCAACCCTGCGGGATGCTCTTCAGGAGGCAACCGGGATCGATATCAATGAACACCCGGATGCGGAATCACTGGCCTCCATTATGCAGGAGAAAGGCATGGAAGCCAAACCCGGCACACCCCGTGGAAAACTGATCGATGGCCTGTTGAGCGATCATCTTGAACCCATATTGATCCAACCGACTTTCCTATATGATTACCCGCGGGATATCTCTCCCCTGGCCAAATCCAAACCGGATGATCCCCAGACGGTTGAACGATTTGAAGGTTTCACCGCGGGGTTCGAACTTTGCAACGCCTTCTCGGAATTAAATGACCCGCTTGATCAGGAGCAGCGTTTCATTGAGATGGGCCGCAGCTATGAGAACGATGACGAGCTGCGCCATCCTATGGACGAGGATTACCTGAAAGCATTACGCTACGGCATGCCGCCTGCCGGTGGTTTTGGCATGGGCATCGATCGGCTGGTCATGTTGTTGACCGGCATCCGCTCCCTCAGAGAAGTCATTCTATTCCCGCATCTGAGAAAAACCGACGAGGATAAATTGTAAGGTAAATGTATAGACACAAGGGACTCATGATCACTGCAGAAAGGGTATAATCCCGTTTAGCTGTTCATTCTTCAATCAAGTTGGTTTTTCCTGTTTGTACAGAACGGCATGCTCGATATTGAAAGATTGGTTGTGCTGGGGTATGGTCGTAGCGATTTCGCCCCCAACTGGAACCAAGTGGGGCGATCATTAACATTTGACCGGATGCATATTCCATGAAGGAAAAACGCAAGACTGCCATCCAGTATCTATGGAAAGCCCTGGTTCTGATCATCGGCAATCTGGCCGCCGTGATGCTCACCGGTGTATTCCAAGGCGATCTGAACGGTCTTTCACCAATCTGGCTTCCGGCTGGAATATCCATCGGGCTTGTCTTCCTGTGGGGGTATTCCTTAATTCCAATTGTCTTTATCAGTATCTTTTTACCGCTGGTGCTGTCCGACATGCCTGTTCCGGCAGCACTTCCGACTGCAATCGTCATCAGCCTGGAAACATTTCTGGCGGTCTTTCTTCTCAAAAGAGTTTTACATCTTAAACCCTCTCTTACATATATTCGAGATCTGGCCGCCCTGGTCATTGCAGCCATCCTGGCCTCCTTTCACACAGCCGGTCTGGAACTCCTGGTTATTCATTTAACCGGATTGGCGGACGCCTCTGATTACATTTCCATTTGGACGTATTGGTGGGTCAGCGATCTGCTGGGCATACTGGTGATGGTCCCAGTCATCCTGGTGTGGGGCAGTAACATACCAAAGGCATTGCACTTCAATGGCAAGCGCTATGACTGGCTTGCCATTGTGATGACGCTGCTCGTGACCTGGGTGGTATTCCGTCAGCAGGAACAGATGCGGACCAATTTAAGCGTGCTGACTTATCTCATTTTTCCCTTCCTTTTCTGGACCGCCTTCCGGTTATACCAAAGAGGAGCGACGCTTGCCAACTTACTGTTCGTATTTATCGTTTTGGTCATGATGCAATACTACCCCCTGGGTGCCTTCTTTTCCGCTGCACAATCCATTTGGATTCTGGATACCTTCCTGATTGCCACCATCAGCGGTTCGATGATCATGGCCGTATTGTTCTCAGAGCGGGAGTTCGCCAAACACGAAGTGATGAATTTGAACACCCAGCTGGAAGAACGGGTGGCTCACAGGACCCAGAAACTGAGGCGAGTCAACAGTCAGATCAAGCAGGAACTCAAATCACGGCAATCCATGGAAACAGAATTGAGAACTTCTCAGGATAATCTGCGCACGATTCTGGAAAACCTCCCGGGAGCCATGATCCTGATCAACGCCAACGCCAGGATCATCGATATCAACAAGCATATGATGAGCCTTTTTAAAGTTCAACGCGAGGAAGTCCTGAATCAATATAAACTTGATGATTTTGCTGCGCCAGACAGATCGCTGGATGAGCTGTCTGGTCACCTTCAGCGAGCCCTGGATGGAGAAACGGTTAAACTCGAATGGAAAGCCAGGCGGCCATCTGATGGATCGGTATTTCCAATCCAGCTCGAGTTAATACGTATCCGGTTGGTCGATGAACCCGTGATCATCTGCAGCATCACCGACCTGACTGAACGCGTCAAGATGGTGGAGGCCGAACGTGAACAACGCGTGCTGGCTGAAGCGTTGCAAAACACCGCCTCCGCATTATCCAGTGTTCTAAATCTGAATCAGGTCTTCGACCGCATTCTCAAGAATGTCGGCAAGGTTGTCCCGCATGATGCAGTCAATCTGATGTTGATCGAAGATGGAATCGCTCGTATCGTTCACAGCCACGGGTATAAAAAATTGGGAATGCTGGATTACATCAGGAATGTGCGCTTCGATGTGACTCAAATCGATAACCTGCGGATCATGATCGAAAGTGGAAAGCCTTTAATCATCCCGGATATCAATCTCTACCCGTCCTGGGTGAACATTGACCGCGCCAGCTGGATCCAATCCTACGCTGCTGCTCCCATTCGCGTCAAGGGTGAGGTGATCGGTTTTATTCAGCTGGACAGCGGGACGCCCGGGTATTTTTCTGAAAAATTTGCCACCCCGCTTCAGGCATTTGCCGACCAGGCTGCAATAGCCATTGACAATGCACGCCTTTACACTGAGCTGCAACAACTGGCCATCACCGACTCGCTGACGGGTTTACTGAACCGGCATGGATTCAGCCCCATCTTCAAACGAGAGTTCGAGATTGCCCATCGCTATGATCGCAAGCTGGCAGTGATCTTTTTCGACATCGACCGTTTGAAGAATATCAATGACCGCTATGGTCACCCGGCAGGAGACCGCTCATTGAAAATGATCGCTGATTGCTGCCGGTCGACGCTGCGCGAGATCGACCTGGTCGGGCGGTATGGGGGCGATGAATTCATTATCCTGCTAACCGAAGCCGATCTGAAGAGCGCCATGGAAGTTGCTGCCCGATTAAAGCGTTGCGTAGAAGCCAACCTGTTCGAGATCGGTGGGGAAAAGGTGATCGTGACGTTCAGTGCGGGTGTGTCCGAGATAAAAAAGGGCATGAAAAGTGTGGAGGAACTGATCGATGCAGCTGATCGCGGTTCTTACCGGGCCAAATCTCAGGGAAGAAATTCAATCGCAACGATTCAAAAATATACCAGCCGTTAATCATCATCCATCAGCAGTCTGCCATCCTGATCGCGAAAAGAGTTAAACCCCCAGGATCATCAATAATCCTGCCAGAAACGCCAGAATTCCCATCACAAAATCTTCGTAAACGAAATGCATCCCATACATATTCAACAAGCACATCACGATCAACCAGCCACCCGCCATGCCCAACCCAAAGCCGCCCCTGACCTTCGTCAAGAGAGCCAACAACACAAGCATAAAGCCCATTATCAGCATGCCATACAGGACGACTGCGTTCAGGTTGAAAACCCGGATCGAAGCGATCAGTGAAAAGGCTCCCAGCATCATGAAAATAATGCCGGTAAATAGAACCAGGATATGCTTTTCGCGAGTCACACGCTATTTCCCATAGATCACAGGACCGGATGGGTGCGCCCCGGTTTTCGGGCAGACCGACAGGGTTTTTATTATTTTACCAGTTCGATTAAAGGCGGGCGCGTGTAATTATTGGCCGGATTATCCGTGATGCGCATGGATGCATTACCGGTAAGCGTAACGGCTGCCCCGATCAATTCCGTGTCAAACCCATCCGTAGAACCATTGCCGACCGCGCTGATGGTTCCATCCGGGATATAAACCGTTCCGCGGAAATGAGAAGAGGAGTTGCCAGTGATCTGCATGGTATTGGTATTTCCGGGTGGGGCGTAAATTAACAAACCCTTGATGGCGGGCGGCTGCTCTTGAGATGGTGCCCGCAGTTGAATGTCAGAGTTACCACTCATATGAAACTTGCCGCTGGCCATATAAATGGTAACGCCGTCCGGGTCGCTGTTATTCCCGCTGACTTTCAAGACCTGATTGCCGGCCGTTAAGAAATCACCATACAAGCAGTAGAGGCCCGGGTTGAGTGTCAGTTTACTGTTGCCGGTCAGGTTGATTTTGTCATATCGCCCCGGATTGATCGTCACAGTGCTGTTCCCCGACAAATTCAATGCCCCATAATCGGGCAGGGCAATGCATTCGGGTGTGGGGATGTCAACCATTTCAAGCGGTTCTGTAACCAACTCCGGGCTTGGTGAAACACTGACATTGCCCGTGGCTTTATATGTTGTGCGATAACTGATGCCACCGTAATCCACATGTACATCAATATCCACGTTGCCCTTCAATTCCAAACAGGTATTGGAATAAACACCGCCATCCCAGATTTCCACACCTGCATTGCCGGTCATTTGAATACCCGGGCAGTCCGGCCCAAGGGATGCAATCGTGTTCCCCAACGCAAGCGATCGGCGCGGGCGGTAGCGGCTGACGGCTTCGACCGTGTTCTCGATTCCTTCCGGAAACACGAAACGGCTGAAAGCAGTTTCAGAGCGATGTGTGATCTTCACCGTCACATCGATATAACGGTCATAGAAACCATGATCCGCAACGATATGGCAGGATACCTGGACGCCATTATTATCCGCAATATCAGTATCGATCGCCATGCCATTCGTCCCGGCCCGGTTGATGGCAGCATCGCGAGCCGCGATTTCTGATTCAATCACTCCGGAAAGACCGCAGTCGAACGAGGAATTATAAATGTTTTCATTATCCAATTCCATGGCACCGGCCGCTGCCGCGCTCATAACCGCATTGTCAGCCGCAGATTGCACCTCACGACGATCAGAGTAGATCATGGCACCATCCACGGCCAGGGCTGTCATGCCCAGCAAGCCGACCAGCGCCACGGCAATGAAGATCAATGCCTGGCTTGATTCTGACTTTTTGGAGAGAATGAATTTCATGGCATAGTCCTTTGATCACGGAAATGTACTATGCCTTGATTTTACCCACAATACAGATAAATAGCAATATGCCGCTACCGTTCAATTAAAATGTGACCCTGCGGTAAAGAATATCAGGCTGCCATCGCAAGCATGCAGCATATGGCTTGAAACAATTGGGGGAAGGAATATATCCCAAGGAACATGGATCTAAACGGTTCTCGTTTATGACCGTTTTGAGACTGAAACTGTCTTTATCCTCTTGCAATAATAATTATGCAGATCAGCGCCTGAATTTCTATTTCTTTCAGCCGGTTCTCAGGCTGGCTGCCAGGAAACACATGGACAATAAGATCATTAAACCCTGTGGTATTGAAACAACCCCTTGCCCGCGTATCCTGGCTGCTGGGATATGCGCTTCAAGGTTAAACGCTTTTTACCGACGTTCGACGAAATCCAATAACGACGCGCCTTAATTGGCCAGAAGATCGACCTACTTTGGGAAATCTGGCGATATTATTTTCCGGTGAGGCACCAAGTATATATATTAACCGCTGTGAAGAGATGGAAGCTTCATTTCACAAGTTCCATCAATGGCGGGCGGGTGTAATTGACATAAGCATCATCGGTGATATCGATGGCTGCATTCCCCGACACGGTCACGTTGGCTCCGACCAACTCGGTGGCGAAGGGGATATCCGCCGTTCCGCCCACAATAATATCGCCATACGGGCTATACACTGTTCCCCGGAATGATGAGCCGGATGTACCCGTCAGGGTGATGGTGCCGGTATTGCTGGGTGGCATGTACACCAGCATGCCCTTGATGGCCGGCGGTTGACTGATGGCAGGTGCGCGAAGGATGATCAAGCTGTTACCGTTGAAAAGGAGGGTGCCTGAAGCCATGTAGATCGTCACCCCTTCATCGCCGGAGCTGGAGGGATTAACCTCCACTGTCTGGTGCCCGTTCGTCTGGAAATCGCCGTAAAGACAATATAACCCCGGGTTCATGATCAAATGATCGCCACCGTCCAGGGTGATACCATCATACCGGCCCGGGTTGATTGTCAAGACCCCATCGACATTGACCACTCCATAATCCGGCAGGCTGAGACAATCCGGGGTGGGGATCTCAACATAGGGCAGCAATTCAGTGGATTGTTCGGGTGTTAAACCCGGGGGCTGGAGATCCACATTCCCCTTCTCTGTATAACTTGTGACATAACCGATGCCGCCATAATCCACATTGACCGTGATATCCGTTGCGCCGGTGAATGCCATGCATGAGTTGGAAAAGATACCGCCACCCATAACATTGACCGAGCCGTTGCCACCCACATCAATCCCAGGATCACAATTCGGGCTCAATGCGGCGATCGCATTACCCATCGATAATGATCGACGTGGATGAATCCGGGCAACCGCTTCCACGGTATTGGAAACGCCATTCGGGAGGATGAAGCGCGTAAAGCCGGTATTGGATTGGTGGACGATCTCCACTCTGACATCCAGGTAGCGCTCAACCAGACCGGCATTAACATCGATGTGACAGGAGATCTGAACGCCATTATGGTCACTGATATCGGTATCGACCGAATAACCATAGAGCGCCACACTGTCTATCGCTTTATTCAATGCATGGACCATGGCATCCTGGACACCCGCCGAACCGCATGTGAACGATTGGTAATTCAACGCATGGGTATCCATTCGGCCGGCTGCTGTAGCGGCAGCACTCATGGCGGCGTTATCGGCAGCGCTCTGCAGTTCGCGCCGGTCTGAATAGATCATGGAACCGTCGACTGCCATGGCCACCACCCCCAGCAATCCCACCAGTGCCACTGCGATCAGGACCAATGCCTGCCCCTTCATGCCATTATGGTTCGATGGTGTCTTCATCTTTTTTTTACCTGCTTTCATGATTGTATCCCCTAACATTGTACAGCCTTATCCTGCTGAGAACAATATATCCAGGATTGCAAACAGCTTACAAATTTGTAAGGTAATTCAATGGTTCCTTTGTGATC
>JAFGXF010000040.1 GCA_016936755.1 Anaerolineaceae bacterium
GCATTCAGCAGGAAGGGCTGCGCGATGGCAATGCCGATTGTGCTGAGCAGAACCAGGTTGTAATCAGCACCGGCCAGACCCCTCACCAGGCCAAAGACCCCCATCAGGGCGGCCCCGATGCTGACCGTCAGGCGGAAACCCCATGTGTCGATGGCCCATGAGACCGGTAGTGAAAGCGGGATGAATGCCAGCATAAAGGTCATTGCCAGCAGGCCAATCTGGAGTTCGCTGACCCCGTAGAACTCGGCGGCGATGCTGGTGATGGGTGCGTATGTGATCCACAGGATCTGGATGGTCAGGTTGATGAACATAAAGACCGCCAGGATCACCCAGCGGTATGGATACAGTTTGAAGGATGCTTTGGTCATTGCTCAGTCTCTCTCGGGCTCGTTTTCATCGCTCTGTCACCTGGCGATGGGATTTTTATGCATCGAATATGCGTAAGGTCATTGGATCGTTCGCCGGCAGTAACGGTGTTGGTATTGCGTCATTCGATGATATCCGTGAATTTTACCAGTTGGAGCCCAAATTCACAGCCCTGCCCGGGGTATGGGTTTGTTGTGGAAAAAGGCGGTCTGCGTGATTCGTCCGCTCTGAGATGCGGTCGATCACTGGCGTTTGGCTGTCTGTCAGGCTTCTCCTTGATCCTGCATTTCTGTTATAGTTCAACCTGGTGAGTCGATGAACGAGCCTTTCAACAAAAACCTCACAAAATCGGAGTTTCTGCTGTACTGCGAAGCACCCCGCCACCTGTGGGCCCGGGTGAACAACCGCATGACCGTGCAAACCTCCGAATTCACCCGGCTGCTCGGCGAGCAGGGTTACCAGGTTGAATCCCTGGCCCGTGATTATCTGGAGCAGGTTGTATTGCCGCAGACTCCCGGCGCAAGGCTGAACTGGCAGGCCACTTTTCAATCTGACTTCTTTGAGGCCAGGGCGGATGCGCTGGTTAATCAACCGGGATCAGAATCATACGATCTATATGAGATCAAAAGCAGTACTGCCGTTGATCAAGCGGACCTGGTTGATGTCGCATTTCAGGTATTGATCCTGGATCAACATATCTGCATCGACCATTATTACCTTCTTCATTTAAAAAAGGAGTATTCACTGGTCGGGGAATTGAACCTGTCGGAAGTCTTCCTGGCTGAAGACATCACCCAGGCAGTACAGGTGCTATTGCCGGAAGTTCAGATGCTGCGCGTGAAAGCCAGGCAGGCAGCGCTTTCTGCGTCTCCCGGGCAGCTGGAGGGTTGTTATTCGCCCGCAGATTGCCCCTGCCCTGAAGTGTGCCATCCCGGGTTGCCGGGATTTTCCATTTTTGACGTCCCTCGATTGGGTGAGCAGAAGAAACAGCGATTGCTGGATGCCGGTATCCGGTCTGCGGGTGATATCCCGGATGACTTTCCCCTGAATGAAAAACAACGCTGTGTGGTTCAGCTGGCAAAATCCGGTCAACCGCATCTGGATCAAAATGCGCTGCGGGCTGAGTTGGAGAAATACCAGTATCCGCTGTATTTCTTGGACTATGAGACCTGCATATCCGCCATCCCGCTGTACCCGGGTTACCACCCCCAGCAGCAGGTTGTTTTTCAATACTCCCTGCATGGCATGCCCGCACTGTCAGGCGAGGTCAGCCACAGCGAGCACCTGTCGATCACATCCACAGACCCGGCATTGCCATTGCTGGAACAGCTTCGATCGGATCTGGGAGCGGAGGGCTCCGTGCTGGTCTGGAACAAGGCTTTTGAAATGAGCCGCAATCGGGAAATGGCAGAACTGCATCCGCCGCATGCCGGTTTCCTTGAACAGCTCAACCAGCGTATCGAGGATTTGGGCGACGTGATCAGCCGGGGCATCTACCTGCATCCCGGATTCAAGGGCAGCTGGTCACTCAAGAATGTCCTGCCGGCCATGCTGCCTGGCTTGTCGTATGATGGCATGCCCATTCAGCAGGGAGGCCAAGCCAGCCTGATCTGGTGGCAACTCCGCTTTGGTCAGGTCAATGACACTGACCGCGCAAGCCTGGTCGAAGCCATGCTGCGTTACTGTGAGTTGGATACCTGGGCGATGGTGGCGATCTTAAGGGAATTCTGGAAACTGGTCTGACCCACCGGTCAGTTCATTCGGTAAAACCGAAGCGATTGGCTATGCATTGGATGCCCTCGCGCTGACTGACATCCAGCGCATAGATCTCGGTGTTATCCGGTCCCGTGTCATCGTTCTCGACCAGCAACACAGATGCATCCCGGCTGAGCAGGATGGTATGCCAGGCGTTTTGGCGTATGTTATATGCCTTGCCGGTTTCCATTTCGTAGGGGGTCAGTTCTGTTGCCCGGGCGGCGTTGCCTCCCAGGATCAGCACACCCCTCCCTTTGAGCAGTATAAAAATCTCATCTGTTTTGGAATGACGCTCCATATCCGACAGCCGGCTGGGGTGGATGCTGTCCAGGTAGTTTAACTTCGCCACGCGCCATCCAGCGAATGAAACCAGCGGCTGGTAACCTTCCCCCTGGTGATCGTGGATCTGGATCAATTCGTTATTCGCCATGTTTATTTCCTCACTCCCAGCCACACTTCCACCAGCTGTTCATCATCATCCAGACCGGCTGGTATGAGATTGCCGGTGATTTCCTTCCCATTCAATATGGTTCTGACGACCCCGCTGTTGACATGTTCCGGATTGTGGACGGTGATCCGGTAGGTCTTGCCCCTGAATTTTCGGATGGCCGAGAAGCTATCCCAGTCAGATGGGATGCAGGGATTCAGCACCAGGCCGTCGATGGTGGGTTTGATGCCCAGGATGTATTGGGTGGCGCTGAAATATGACCAGGCTGCCGCGCCTGTCAACCAGGATGTACGCGAGTTCCCCGGTCGGGGGGTGAAGCTGGCGTAAGTGGTTTGAGATTGGACATAGGGTTCACACTGGCGCAGTTCAGCGCGGGTATTGTAAGCCGCCGGCATGCTGGCGCGCAGGTATTGGTAGGCCCGGTCGCCGTTTCCTGCCAGGCATTCTGCCATTACCCCCCAGCCCTGGGTATGATTGAATATGCCGGCGTTCTCTTTAATGCCCGGGTTGAAAACCACGGCCCGCATCACATCAATCGATGCTTTTACGAAGGGCGGGGCTGTCAGCATCAGGCCATGGGGGGTGGCCAGCTTCTCTTTGACCGCCTCAAGGCACTGCTTCTCCTGCTGCGGTGTTGCCGATCCGCTGATCACCGACCAAAGCTGTGTGTTCAGATAGATGCTGCCTTCACTGGCCTGCTTAGTGCCATAAACGGTGCCGTCTTCGGCGATGGCCCAGATGAACCAGCTGCCGTCCCAGGTATGTTTCTGGATGACAGCATCCAGAATCGCCTGCTGCTCGATTGCCCAGCCGGCTTCGTCGTGCTTCCCGAGACGGGTGGCGATTTCGGCATAGACACCCAGGCCGAAGCGCACTTGAAATGCCACGAAGACGCTCTCACCGTAATAACCGAGCTTGAGGCAGTCGTTCCAGTCAGCCAACAGGCCGCAGGGCAGGCCGTTCTTCCCTGTGCGCTCCAGGTTGAATTCGAGTGCGCGGCGCAGGTGGGAAAGAACGCTGGCTTCCCCCCGGTCTGCATAGGGCAGCACTTTATGGTAGAAATCCAGGTCGCCGCTTTCGGCCACATACGCCGGAATGGCATTGAAGAACCACAGGCAGTCATCCGAACGGTATTCTTCAGGGGCGGGAGCCGGGGTTTGACCTGGTTTGTGGTCGAACGGCTGCACGATCGGCAGTGCGCCGCCGCTGGACACCTGACCGGTCAGCATCAACTCCAGGCGCTTTCGGGCCTCTTCGGGTATGGCGGCCACCACGCCTAAAACGTCCTGGACTGAATCGCGAAAGCCAAGTCCATCCCGTTCGCCGTTATAGACCAGGCTGGCGGAGCGCGACCAGGCAAACGAGATCAAACTGTTGTACAAACCCCACACATTGATGGTGTGGTTGAAATCCTCATCCGGGGTGTTGACTGTCAGGCTTTCCAGTCTGGCATGCCAGTGGGCTTTCAAACGGGCCAGCTCTTCATCGCAGCGTTGGGGGCTGCTGAATTCCTTGAAGGTCTTTATTCCAACCGTGCGTGCATCACCGATCCCCAGCAGAATGATCAGTTCGCGTGTTTCCGCGGGCTCGAGCGTCAGGTCAGATTGCAGACTGCCGCAGGCATTATCCCCATATGCCTTACTGCCGGTGCAGTTGCCCTGCAGGACCGCCTGTGGCTGGTGGTAGCCACCATAGGTGCCAAGGAAGGCTGCGCGGCTGGTATCGAAACCGGAGATGGATGCGCCCGATAATCCCATCCAGGCATGGCGGGCAATGTCATGCAGGTAGAAACCGCCATCTGCGCGGGTCAGATTATCCTGGATCGCGATGCGCAGCAAGTGGTCGGGGGTCATTTCGCCGCGGACAATGAACAGGGAATACTGCAGGTTAACCTGATCCTGGTGCGTATCCCACTGGTTGGTGAATTCGCAGAAGCTGAAGACCGAGATCTGCCGCGGCCGGTCGCTGGTATTGGTCAGTTTAAGGCGCCAGTATTCAAAAGTCTGCCTGAGTGGTACAAAATAAGTCGTTTCACTGGTGATGCCGCTGTACTGTGAGGTCAGGATGGTGTAGGCGGTGCCGTGGCGGCAGGTGCTGGAATATTGATCCAGCGGTTTTCCGACCGGCTGCCAGGAAGCCGACCAGTGATCGCCACTCTCGCGGTCACGCAGGTAGAAATAGCGCCCGGGTTGGTCCATCGGGATGCTGTTGAAGCGCAAGCGCAGGAAGCGCCCCCTGGCGCCACTTCTGAAGAAACCATAGCCCCCCGCATTATTGGTGATGATGGCCCCGTATTCCGTCGAACCGAGATAATTGCTCCACGACTGGGGTGTATCCGGTCGGGTGATCACATATTCTTTTTGTTTGTCATCGAAATAACCGTATTGCATGGGTCACCTGGCAATCATGCGTTATCCTGCCGCCTTCATTTCCAGTCCGTTCTTGCGGGCAACCTGCCCATACCAGAAGGCACTATCCTTGGGGTGGCGTTTTTGGGTTTTATAATCCACATAGATGAGACCGAATCTTTGCGCATAGCCGAATGCCCATTCGAAGTTGTCCATCAACGACCACACGTAGTAGCCGGTGACCGGCACGCCAGCCCGGATGGCCTGACCGACAGCCTCAATGTGAGACTGCAGATAGGCAATGCGCCGGATGTCTGACACCCTGCCGCTCGCATCTGGCGCGTCTGAGTAGCTTGCGCCGTTCTCGGTAATGATGATCTCGGGTGGCTTATAGGCGAAGTATGCGCGGCAGATCGTTTCGTAGAGACCAAAGGGGAATATCTCCCAGCCCATTTCGGTATGCGTTTCAGCCGGGTTGGCCAGGGTGCTGATGTTGTTGGGGAAGTTGCCAGCGGGTTTGACGGTATCGATCACACTGCGGGTATAGTAATTGAGGGCCAGGAAATCGGTCGGTACTGCGATCTGCTGCATATCCCCGGCCAGGATGAATTTCGGTTCGATGGTTTCGAGAGCACCAGCTTTAACATAATCCTGCAGCATGTCGAGCGGGTAATGCCGGCCGTAAAGCGGGTCCAGGAACCAGCGATTGAACTCCCCATCCGCATGGCGGGCGGCGTCGAGGTTTTCCACGGAGCGGGTGGCAGGGTAGAAGGGGCCTTCGTTCAGGGTGATGCCGACCCGCCCATCGGGGCAGGCGGCTCGAACGACCGGAACGGCCAGGCCGTGTGCCAGAAGAAGATGATGTGCTGCCAGCAGGGCCTTGCCAAGGTCCTGGATACCCGGGGCGTGGCGTCCATACGCATAACCCAGAAAACTGGGGCAGAATGGCTCATTGATCGTGATCCAATCCTTCACCCGGTCGCCGAAGGCCCTGACCGCCACCTGGCAGAATTCCGCGAAGGCGAAGGACGTCTCGCGGTTCAGCCAGCCATCCGGCAAGGCTGCCGGCAGGTCCCAATGATAAAGGGTGACGATGGGATGTATTTCCACTTTTAACAGTTCATCGATCAGGCGGTTGTAAAAATCGATGCCGGCCGGGTTGACCTTGCCGCGGCCGTCGGGTATGATGCGCGGCCAGGCCAGTGAAAAACGGTAGGCTGTGTAACCCAGTTCTTTCATCAGGGCTACATCCTCTTTCCAGCGATGATAGTGATCATCAGTCACATCGCCGTTATCGGCGTTTGCCACTTTCCCAGGCGTCCGTGCAAAGACATCCCATATGGAATCCTTGCGGCCATCTTCATGGGCGGCGCCTTCGATCTGGTAGGCTGCTGTGGCGGTTCCCCAGGCGAAATTTTCAGGGAATTTCATGAATTCAGTCATGGTACCTCATTGTTTTTTCATCAGGACACATGGCGTCTGTCAGATCATCTTTGGATATAAATGCTTCAATGCGGGATACAGTTCCTGGTAGACATTGTAGGATCTCTGATAGACTGGCACATCCCGGGCCAGGGGTGTCGTCCGACCGGTGATCTGGATGGTCTCACGGCAGGCCGTGTGCACGTCCGGCCAGGTGCCGGTGCCAACCCCGGCCAGCAGCGCTGCGCCGAAGGCGGCACCCTCGGTCGTATTCACCGTCACCAGCTCGCTGTCGAGCACCGAAGCCAGAATCTGGCGCCAGAGTGGGCTCTTTGTTCCCCCACCGGAGGCGCGCACCTGTTGGACGTCTTTCAACCCCGAATCCCGGATCAGTGTGAATATATCCTTTAATCCGAACGATACGCCTTCCATGACGGCACGGGTCATATGCGCCCGGTTGTGACGGATGGTCAGGCCGATGAAACCTGCCCGGGCTTGCGGATCGGGGTGGGGCGTTCGTTCACCGCTCAGGTATGGCAGGAACTGCAAACCCTCACTGCCGGCCGGAATTTCCTGTGCCTCGTTGGTTAATTCATCAAAGCTGCTCCCCACTGCCAGTGTATCGCGGTACCATTGCAGGCTGCCGGCAGCCGAGAGCATCACGCCCATAAAATGCCAGGCGCCCGGAACGGCATGACAAAATGCATGCAGCCGGCCTTCCGGTTCGATCAATGCGCTGGGAGTGGTGGCAAAAACGACCCCGCTGGTGCCAACGGTCAGACCGACAATACCGGGTTCAACCGCGCCCACACCCACTGCCTGGGCGGCCTGGTCGCCGCCACCAGCAGCGACGGGCGTCCCGGCAGCCAGCCCGGTGGAGGCTGCTGCTGATTTGGAGATGACTCCGGTGAAATCACTCCCTTCATATGTGGGCGGCAGCCACTCGGATTTGATCTGTAAAGCGTCAAGTATCTCGCTTGACCAGTTGCGCTGTTTTAGATCGAAAAGGACGGTTCCGGATCCATCCGCCTTGTCCATGCCATACTCGCCGGTCAGACAAAAACGCACATAATCCTTGGGCAGCAGGATGTGGCGCACCCTCGCATATACATCCGGTTCGTTTTCTGCGACCCACAGGATCTTGGGGGCGGTGAAACCGGTCAATGCGACGTTTCCGCTGATTTGGATGAACTTCTCACGACCGATCCGCTTGTGGATCAAATCACACTGCGCCTGTGTGCGCTGGTCATTCCACAGGATCGCCGGGCGCAGGACCTGACCACTTTCATCCAGTAAAACGAGCCCGTGCATCTGTCCGGTCAAACCGATCGCACGGATATTTTCAGGTGTCGCCCCGGATTTTTGGATGACCGTCTGGATGGATTTTTTTGTACCGTTCCACCAGAGATCCGGATGCTGTTCACTCCATAACGGATGGGGTGTTTCGAAAGGGTATTCGGTCGACGCAACCGCGATCACCTTGCCAGTCTTGTCGATCAGTAAAGCTTTGGTTGCAGTGGTGGATACATCGAGACCGAGATAGTAATCGCCAGCCATATCATCTCCCTTTGGAATTCTCTACGGATATGCTCTTTTCCGCACGGAGCGGATCGAAATCAGGTGGGTTGATCGCCAGCGGGTTTCCCGTATGGATCAAACCGCATGCGTCAGACACCGCTGCCTGGCTTGATGGTGACCGGGCAGGTGAAGATGCGCTGCTTTATTTCGGATGACTTCTCTCCGATGACCTGATACTCACCTTGAAGACGGATATCAGCCGATGAACTACCGAGCATGACCATGAATGATCCGCGCTCCAGGACCAGCTTCAGATCCACATCATAGAAAGCCATTTGATCGACCGGCAGCTGGAATGTCACCTGTTTCGATTCACCCGCATTTAACGATACCCTGGCGAACCCTTTTAACTCCTTGACCGGGCGTGGCAGGCTGGCATAATCATCGCGTATGTAAAGTTGAACGACTTCATCCCCGGTGCAATCCCCGGTGTTTTTGATCGTCAGGGATATATTCACAACCTCGCCGCGGTGGGCTTGTTGGGGATCGATCTTCAGGGCACTGTACTCGAATTTGGCATAACTCAAACCATGGCCGAATGCAAAAAGCGGTGTGACGCTTTCATTAAAGTAATCTCCATAGATATTCGAATGCATACCCGATGGTTGATGATTATAGAATACCGGCACCTGTCCGGCAGAGCGGGGGATCGATATTGGCAGTTTGCCGCTGGGATTGACATCCCCAAACAGTACATCTGCGATCGCCCGGGCACCTTCTTCACCCGGCACCCAGGCTTCCAGGATGGCCGGGACAGTATCGGTCAGTTCTGGCATGGATACCGGTCGTCCATCGATCAAGACCAGCACCACCGGCCGGCCTGTCGCCAGGATGGCCTTCACCAGTTTATCCTGGACACCTGGCAGACCCAGATGGGAGGCATCCCGGAACTCGCCGGTTGTGCAGTCGGGAGCCAGTCCTGACTTGCCACCCATCACGAGTATGGCGATATCCGAACCCTGCGTGGCTTTCAATGCATCAGCGAAACCACTCTCATCCTGCGAGTTGACCTCGCAGCCCATTGCATATTGAATTTGTGAAGCCGGGAACCTTGACTTCATGACGTCCAGGAAGGTGGGCACACTTACCGTCAGGTCCTTCAGGTCATCAACCGTCAGGGATTCGAACGGCGAGTCTTCATCGGGCAGGACTTTCGATAATTCGGCCACTGCTGCAAAGGAGTAATCACCCATCATGCAGCGGCTGGAATCGGCATTCGGACCGATCACAGCCAGTTTCAAACTGGAGTCTTTAATTGGCAAAAGCCCATCGTTCTTAAGCAGCACCAGACTCTTGCAGGCGATATCATATGCCAACCGGCGGTCTTCAGCGGTGTCAAAGACATCCAGCACATGCTCCTCATCCACATAGGGATTATCGAACAATCCCAGTTCGAATTTCTTTTGCAGGTGACGTTTCACCGCCAGGTCAACGGTTTCCTGTTTGAGTTCACCTGCTTTGAGCGCTTCCAGCAAGTCCTCTCCATAGCAGGCAACCGTCGGGAGTTCGACATCGATACCGGCGTTGAGCGCCAGGACAGCTGCCTCTCTGCGGGAGGTGGCTACGTTATGGTAGGTGTGGATCATCATCACCGCTTCATAATCAGAAACGACCGGGCCGTCGAAACCAAGCTGGTCGCGCAGCAGATCTGTCAGTATCCTCCTGGAGGATGCCACAAGCTCGCCATCTATTTCGGGATAGGCGTTCATCATGGTTGCCAGTCCGGCGTCCTGAATGGCTGCCTGGAACGGTGCCAGGTAGACATTCCACAGATCACGCCAGCCCAGGTGCACCGGACCGCAGTTCAGACCGCCCTGAGAGAAGGAATGACCAACAAAATGCTTGCCGGTTGCCATGACCCCCTGGCTGAGATCCTCACCCTGCAAACCACGTACATATTCCACCCCAAATTGGGCGACCAGGGTCGGATCCTCACCGAATGTTTCTTCCACACGTCCCCAGCGGGGATCGCGCGCCACATCCAGGACGGGTGCCAGTCCTTCACGGGCACCGATGGCAAGCATTTGCCTGCGTATGGCGCAGGTCATTTCCTTTGCCAGTCCGGGTTGAAAAGTGCTGGCCAGGCCGATGATTTGCGGGAAGATGGATGCGCCGGGGAACATGGCTCCCACACAGCACTCCTCGTGATCGATGGCCGGGATGCCCAGCCGGGTTTCTTCTTTCAGGAAGCGCTGCAGACGATTGTGGATCTTCGCGGCTTCCGCCGGGGGGTGGGTGGCACTACCGCCAATGCGTGTGATCTGACCGATCCCATGTTTCAGCCGGGTGGCAACTTTCTGATCGTCCAGAACACCTTTTGTCTGCAGCTCATGGTACCAGATGCCCTGAAGCTGGGCGATCTTCTCTTCCGGGCTCATGCGAGCCAGCAATTCGTCGACCTTGAGCTGGATCTGTTTCAAATCTTTTTTTTGTGTCATGCAATTCCCTAAGGCTTCCGGTTAGCGGTTACCCAGCAACAGGTCGATGGTAAGCTGGTCCAAACGTTCATACTTCAGTCCGCGGTTGGCGATTGCCTTGCGATCGAAAGCCTGCGCTTTCAATGCATCCGCTTTTTCAGGGCTGTATTTACCCAGGAATTTTTGCATGGCGGGATCATCTGCAATGTTCTCAGCCAATATTGCCTGGATTTCCTTATCGGCGTTGAATTGAGCCGCTTTTTCCTTTAACATCAGGTATGATCGCATGCAGCCGCGGGCGAAGTCCTTGACGCCCTCATAATCCTCCGTCCTGTATGCATGGGCATCGAAGTGGCGTGGGTTGTCGTAACCAACATCTTCGAGGAATTTCACCAGGTAGAAGGCAGCCTTGATATCACGTGACGCAAAGCGCAGATCCTGGTCATAGCGGCCGGGATACTGGTCGTTCAGGTCGATGTGGAAAAGTTTGCCGGCCTCCCAGGCCTGGGCCACGCCGTGCATGAAATCCAAACCGGCCATGTGTTCATGCGCCACCTCGGGGTTGACGCCCACCATTTCCGGGTGATCAAGTGTGGCGATGAAGCCCAGCATGTGCCCGGTGGTGGAGTTGTAGATATCACCGCGCGGTTCATTTGGTTTGGCTTCCAGGGCGAACCTTAGATCATATTTCTTGTCGAGAGCATACTCACAGAAGAAGTTCATCGCTTCGCGGTTCCACTTGATGGCATCCACTGCATTCTTACTGGAATCGGTTTCGGTGCCTTCGCGCCCGCCCCAAAAGACGTAGGTTTTGGCACCGAATTCGACCCCGAGGTCGATGGCCTTGAGTGTTTTCTGGCGTGCATAGGCTCTGACTTTTGGGTCGTTCGAAGTGAAAGCGCCATCCTTGAAAACCGGGTCGCCGAACAGGTTGGTGGTGGCCATGGGGACCTTGAGGCCGGTATCATCCAGCGCCTTGCGAAAGTCCTTTTTGATCGCCTCGGCTTCGGCCGGTGTGGCATCGATCGGGATCAGGTCGTTGTCATGGAAGTTGACCCCATAGGCACCCACCTCACCCAGCAGGTTCACCAGCTCAGCAGGTGACTTTTTATCACGGACCGGATCGCCAAACGGATCGCGTCCGATGGATCCAACAGTCCATAGTCCAAAAGTGAATTTGTGTTCCGGTTTGGGAGTGAAGTCAGTCATTTTGATTCTCCTTGGTTATTATTAAAAAATAAGTTTGATTAATATTATTCAATCATCCCATTCATCGCTCGCGCACTCAATCCATTTAATCGGTTTGCTGCCAGCTTCACCCATTCCATATCCATATGGAAATAAGGGTGAATCGCAGCCACTCGTGGATTCAATGGTATTGATATTAATGGGTAATTGTTCGTTGCTTCGCGGCCAGGTGTAGGGCAGTTTACCGGTGAAAGGATAATCTCCGAAGAGAACATCCGTAACTCCATTGCCTTCAGTGCCGGGCAGCCAGGCTGCCACCCAGGCATCCGCCACTGGATACACTTCTGTGATGATCAGCGGCCGGCCGGAAATGATGACGACGACCAGTTTTTGGCTGTGTTCGCGCAGGTTCCTGATCAATTGCTGGTCAAAGGAGGATAATGCAAGCTCCTCGCGGTCTCCCATGCCCTCAGCATAGGGAAACTCACCCACGACCGCGATGCCCACATCTGCCACACCGGAGAAGTTGCCGATGGCATTGAACTCCATTCTGGATGCGAGTGACAGTGTTTCTTTCAAACCTTCCATGATGGTTGTTCCCGGCTGGATGTCACCACTCGTACCCTGCCACTCGGTCGTCCATCCGCCACACTGAACGCCAATGTCATCCGCTGCCACTCCCGCTACATATATGAGGGGTGAGTCCTTGGGGATGGGCAGCGCCTTATTATCGTTCTTTAAAAGAACCAGTGATTCCCGAACAGCCTGCCGGGCAAGGTCGCGGTGTGCCTGTGAGCCAACCGTCTGGATCAGAGACGGGTTGCTGAATGGGTGGTCGAACAAACCAAGTTTGATCTTGACGCTGAGAATACGGCTGACAGCATCATCGATCCTTTCCATCGGAATGTCACCGGCCATCACCGCTTTTTTCATTACCCGGGTGAATCCAAGGTAATCATATGGCTGCATATTCATATCAATACCAGCGTTGATGCATGTGACAACTGCGTTGTAATCACTGCTGTCGTCGACCTGGTAGATACCACTCCAATCGGATATCACAAAGCCATTGAAACCAAGTTCGCCCTTGAGGACATCGGTGATCCAGTATTTGGAGGCATGCATCTTGACCCCATTCCAGCTGCTGTATGAGATCATGATGGAAAGCGCGCCGTTTTCCACAGCTGCCTGGTAGGGGGGGAGGAACAATTCGCGCACTTCATCCTCACCAAACCGCATATCACCCTGATCCAGCAGGTATTGATTGGAAAGTGAGAATTCTGAAGTCCCAAAAGTGGTACCGCCGTCACCCAGGAAATGCTTGGGAGTGGCCAGTGTAAAAAGTAGCTGGCCTTCAGCGGGTGTGTATCCTTCTGGCAGATTTTGAAGCCCCTGCAGGTAGGCAACACCCAGTTTACTCACCAGTTCAGTGTCTTCGCTGTAGGATTCATAGGTTCTGCCCCAGCGTATATCCTGGGGTACCGCGATGATCGGCGAGAAGTTCCAGTGGACTCCCACCGCCAACATTTCTTCAGCAGTGGCCTGTCCGACCCGGCGAACCAGGTCTTCATTCCGCGTGGCACCCAGGCCGATGGGTTGTGGGAATACCGTGGCACCATACAACTCCGCGTGTCCGTGGATCGCATCGACACCGTAAAGGATCGGGATGGCCAGCCGTGTGGTTAATGCTTCCTGCTGGAAACCATCGGTCATGGCTACCCAGTTCTCGATATCATTGATGGGCGGATGTCCTCCACCACCACTGAGTACTGAGCCAAGATAATAATCTGCAATGACATCCTGACCGATGCCTTCCCTGACGATCTGGGTCATCTGACCGATTTTTTCTTCCAGGGTCATCTGGTTCAGCAGTTCGTTAAACCTTGTACGAATATATTCGTCGCTGTCCTGATATATCGAGTCAGGGGAAAGTTGAGTGATGGTGCTTTCTGAGCCACCGGTATTTGTATCTGACGGTGGCAGCATATTGCAGGCAGCCGTGGATAAACATATGAGTAGCGTCGCGATCAGATGCTTATACGACATGTCTTGCCTTATCTCCTATGCATGGCATTGATTCATCCCAATGTCACCTGTACCTTTACACTTCGAGCACCTTCTGCCGGGAGTGGTATCAGGTTTCCATCAAGCGTCCGGCCATCCACTTCAAGCCGGGCTGTATTGCCGCTGCCTTTCCGCTGCACATTGATCTCATAAGTAACCCCCCGGAAGGTCCTGGTGGCTTTAAACCCTTTCCACTTTTCCGGAATGACCGGGGCGATCATGAGTCCTTCTAATGTTGGACGAATCCCGAGAATATGCTGGGTGATGGCTACGTAATTCCATGAGGCGGTTCCGGTCAGCCACGAGTTCTTGGCCTCACCCTGCTTGACCGCTTCATTTCCACTGATCGTCTGGGCATAAACATACGGTTCACAGCGGTGGATCTCACTGATCTCCTCGCGCACAGACGGATTGATACGGTGGTAATAGTCCAGCGCATCGTCTCCCCGGTTAAGGCATGTTTCTGCGATCATGACCCATGGATTGGTGTGACAGAAAACACTGCCATTCTCCTTGTATCCGGGTGGATAGGAAGAGATTTCTCCCAGGTTGAGGTAATAGCGTTTGTATGCCGGATATAACAGGGATATGCCGTGCTCGCCTGCCAGGTGCTTCCTGACAGACGCCAGCGATTTTTCAGCCATTCCGTTCTCGAGCCCCACGCCGGCCATGATGCACATTCCCTGCGGTTCAATGAAGATCCGGCCTTCATCGCAATCTTTGGAACCGATCGGTTGACTGTCATTGTCATAAGCCCGTCTGAACCAGTCGCCATCCCACCCGGAACTTTCGATGGATGCTTCCATTTTGTTCCTGAGGGCCGCATAATTGTCTTTATCACCCGACTTGCCGATAAATTGGGTGATGGCCTCCATTTCTTTGGAAGCCAGGACGTACAATCCTGCAATGAACACGCTTTCAGCCACCTTGCCGTCCCTGCCTTTGGTGGTCTGGAATGATTGTCCGGGGGTGTCGGAAAAGCAGTTTAAATTCAGGCAATCGTTCCAGTCTGCCTGGCCGATCAGGGGTAATCCATGCGGACCCACATGCTCGGTCGTGTACTTCATCGAGCGTTCCAGGTGGTTGAGCAGGGGCGCTTCGCTGCCGGCTTGATTGTCAAAGGGGACGGGTTCATCCAGGATCGTCCAATCGCCGGTTTCCTTGAGATAGGTTGAAACTGCAAGCACCAGCCATAGGGGATCATCGTTAAATCCGCTGCCGATGTCGTTATTGCCAAGCTTGGTGAGTGGTTGGTACTGGTGGTAAGCGCCCCCGTTGGGCAGTTGGGTGGCGGCCAGATCCAGCAATCTTTCACGAGCCCGTTCCGGGATCAGGTGGGTGAACCCTAAAAGGTCCTGGGTCGAATCACGGAATCCCATTCCCCGCCCGACCCCGGATTCAAAATAGGAGGCGGAACGCGAGAAGTTGAAGGTGATCATCATCTGGTAGGCATTCCAGATGTTGACCATGCGGTTGGTATGGATATCAGGTGTGTCCACCTGAAATTTGCTCAGAAGTCCATCCCAGTAGGACTTCAAATCAGAAAAAGCCTTGTTCACAGTCACCGGTTGTAGATAACGTTCGATGACGGGTTTGACTGACTTTTTATTGATCTGTTGTGACCCGGTTGGATCGAATTTATCATCGCTTGGGTTTTCATGGTAGCCCAGCAGGAAAATGACCTTCTTGGTTTCACCTGCCTGCAATTTGATCCTGGTATGAAGGGCTCCGATCGGTTGCCAGCCCAGGGCGATCGAGCGGCGGGTTTTACCTTGCTCAACAGCCAGTGGTGCATCCCAGCCACGATAAGGGCCGAGGAAATCATCCCGCTGCGTATCGAAACCGGCGAGTGGATGTGAGCAGGCAAAGAAAGCAAAATGGTTGCGCCGTTCACGATACTCAGACTTGTGGTAAATGACATCATCCACGACTTCCACTTCTCCAATGGAATAATTGCGCTGGAAGTTGAAGGTATCATCCAGTGCATCCCACAGGCAAAATTCCACGCTGGAAAAGATGGAAAGGTCCGCATTGCCTGACCGGCGGTTCGTAACGGTCAGCTCCCAGACCTCGATGTTTTCTCCCAATGGGACGAAATAACAGGTTTCGGCTTCGATACCATTGTGCAGAGACTTGATTTTGGTATATCCCAACCCATGACGGCACTCATAATCCTCAAGTGGTTTGCGGATCGGCTGCCAGCTGGGCGACCAGTAATCGGGATCGGTTGACTGATCATCGCGTATGTAGATGTAGCGACCCCCAACATCAAGCGGGGCATTGTTGTAGCGGTAGCGGGTAATGCGCCGCAGGCGGGCGTCCTTGTAAAATGAATAGCCGCCTGCGGTGTTCGATATGATCCCAAAGTAGGCTTCGCTGCCAAGGTAATTGATCCAGGGCAGGGGAGTGTCTGGCCTGGTGATCACATATTCAAGTTTGTCGTCATCAAAATGACCGAAGCGCATAAGCATTCCTGAATCACATATATTTTTCGTGTTTTGACGCAGTTAACCAGACCACGCGTGGATACGAGGACGAAAATTGAGGATCTGGTCGAGCGGATGATGAGACCGGTGGATCACGTCTCTAACGCATCATTCCTTCACAGCACCCATGGAGATACCACTCACGATGAACCGGGAGAACAGGAAGTAAATGATGATGATCGGAACGACCGAAGCGGCCAGACCAAGATAAATAGCGCCATATTCATGCCGGTAAACATCCCCGCGCAGGGTTTGCACCAACATGGGCAGCGTGTACTTATCCCGGGTTGTGATCAGGATATAAGCATTGAAGAAGTTATTCCAGGCACCTACGAAAGAAAAGATGCCCAGCGTGAAGGCGCCCGGAGCCGCGATTGGGAACATGATGTTGTGAAAGATTCCCAGTTCGCTGGCGCCGTCGACCCGGCCGGCGTCAATCAGGTCCTGGATGATGACCGATTCCAGGTATGATTTGGCGAAGTAAACCGCCCCGGCTGCAGCGATGCTGGGCAGGATGAGTGATAGATAATTATCCGTCAATCCCAGTTTGGACATGTAATGGTAGAAACCGATGATTGACAGCTGCATCGGGATCATCACGAGGATAAGAATAAAGTTATAAAGCTGTTTCTTGCCTTTGAACTCATACACCACCAGCCCATACGCTGTCAGGAAGGAAAAATAAACAGTCACAGCGGTGGTTGCGATGGCAATAATAAAACTGTTAAAGAATCCACGCGGCAGGTCCAAACCCTTGTCCAACAGGATCTGGTAGTTGGAGGCTGTGTATACGCTCGGCCAGAAGCCGACACCCTGTTGGATCTGGGCTGTCGAGCGGGTTGCGTTGACCATCAGCATCCAGATGGGAACCAGGGTGATGATTAAGAGAATGACCAGAAAGACATAGATCAGGGCGCGTTGGAGATTTAATTTGAGTTTGGGGTTCATTATCTGGTCTCCTTAAATCTCTTTTTCTTTGACTGCTTTGGGTTCTTTGTCCCGCAGCAGGAAGAAGATCAACAAAGCAACGATGCTGGTCATGATGAAGATCATCACACCGATGGCTGAAGAAGCCCCTATGTGTCCCTCGTTGCTGCGGAAGCGCATGTACATCATGATGGTATTGGTCAGGATGGAATTGGCCGGACTGCCGCGTCCATCCGTCAGAAGGTAGGGTATGTCGAACATCTGCATACCTCCGACCAGTGAGGTGACCAGTATATAAATCATGACAGGTTTGATCAGGGGCATGGTGACATAACGGAATACCTGGAAGTCACGAGCACCGTCAATCACGGCAGCTTCATACAGCGAAAGTGATATCGAACTCATGGCTGCCATCAGGATAATGGCCGTCCAACCAAACCACATCCACCACTGGATGAAGACCACCAGCCCTCTCATCACTTCCTTGTTGCGAATAAAATCGATGGCCTCGGAATAAACGCCGCCGCGGACCATGAGCTGATTAACGGGTCCATAATATGAGAACAAGCTGAAATACAACGCAGCGATGGCTGCGGGCATCAGCAGATTAGGCATGAAGAATAATAACCGCCAGATACCAACCCCCTTGATCTTGAGTCGTACGTTGGTGAACCAGACGGCCAGGAGCATTGCGATTCCCAGCTGGGGGATGAAGTTCATCAACCACAACTCCCAGGTGTTGGTTACTGCTGTGAGGAATGTTTTATCCGAGAAAAGCCGGATAAAGTTGTCCAACCCGACAAAATCGTCTTTACGGGTCAGCATGGTGGTATTGGTGAAACTCAGCGCCAGGGTGTTGTACACCGGATACAACCCGAAGAGCAGGAAGCCGATCACGAATGGAGCAATGAAGACGTAACCGTAGTTGAGTTTAAAAGTCTTTTTTCGTAGCATGTGCCATCCCTCTTGAATGAGTCAGTGTATGTTGATACTATACACTGACTCATTCGTTTTTACCAGTCTAGATTACTCGATGATCAGATCCGGGAATTCGTTGCGGACAGCATCTTTCCATAGCTGCCACATCTCATCATAGGTGATGGTGCCCTCGAGGTAGGAGCTCATGGGATCATTGAGGGCGCGCTGGATTGCGTCGTCAGATCCCTGGAACAGGCGGGCATTGACTCTCGGAGCAGCGGCGATCCACTGCTTGTAGAAGTTCTGTCCACCCATGAAGGAACTCATCGCGGAATCGTCGAATAATGGGACGAGTTTTTCAGCGACGACCTGTGAGCCGATGAAATCACCGGCAGCCTGTGATTGGCCTTCTGGAACGGCCGGATCGATGGCTTTCAGGAAATCATTGGTGTATACACCGGTTGCCCAGTTGGTCAGGTTTTCCTCATCCAGAGCCACAAACTTTACGAATTCCTTGGCCAGGTCCTGTTTGTCGGAATCCTTCATGACACCCACCCAGGTACCGCCCCACTGGTATGCCATTGGGCCGGGGATGAGTGCCCAGTCCCCGGTGGTATCGGAAGAACCATCAGCTGACTTGGCATTTGGAGCCAGTACATAAGGCAGACCCCAGGTCGGGAGGAAGTAGGTGAAAATCTGCTTGGGATTGCCAGCGGCATCTGTGAGGGTGCCGTTCATACCGGCGAACCAGCCTTCCTGCCACTGGGTGGCGCGGGCTTCAAAACCACTGTCACGGAACAACTTGGAGGTCGCGATCATGGCCTCGACCTGTGGATCAACGGTCAGCTTGCCATCCACAACCCAGGGATTCGCGCGGTTGGCGTAGAACAGGTTATGGAAGTCGCCACCAGAAGCCACCATGAAGGTGTTGCCACCGGATTTCTCCTTGACAACTTCAGCGGCTGCAATGTACTTGTCCATGTCGCCCAGGATATCCTGGATCGCGGCAGGATCATCGGTGCCGAAATATTCCTTGGCCAGGCTGCGGCGATAGAACAAACCACCGGGGGTCGCCTGATAGGAATAGCCCTTGACCACACCATCGTCTGAAGCGGTTTCATACACGAAGGGGAACATCTTCAGCTCATTCGCGTAGGTCATCAGGTCGGTCAGGTCAGCCAGGAAATCGCTCTCGACGTATTGCTTGACGAAGGCGGCTTCGAGCGCAACCACATCCGGAACATCCGGGGTGCCGAGGGTGGCCATCAATTTAGTCTGATATTCACCGTTGGTCATCGGGATCATGGTGTAGACAACATCCACATCCGGATGCTTGCCTTCAAAAGCAACAGCCATGGTCAGGATTTCATTGGTGAAGGACCAGACATCGAGGACGGTCTTCCCTGCCGCTGGGGCTTCGGCCGCAGGTGCTTCAGCCGCGGGGGCTTCAGCTGCTGGGGCTTCAGTCGCAGGCGCACCGCATGCTGCAAGCAGCATGGCTGCGACGATGAGAACCGAAAACACACTTGACAAACGTTTCATTATCTTTTTCTCCTTTAGATTTTTTGGTAAACCATTTTACCACCAGCTTTCATCTCTTTTCTTTCGCAACACCTCCTTCCATTTTCATTAAATTTCATGCGAGTGCATCATAACAGAAAACTCATAGAATGTCTCGCTCCAAATACTTATACCAGTGCCATCTCCCGCAGTATGTCGTCCAGGACTACCGCAATGGCGCCCAGCACACATGCATCAGCACCATGTTCAGAAACGATGATGCGCAGATCCTGCCGGACAGCAGGCAGGGTTTCACTGGCGACCATCCTCTCAATAACGGGCAATATGATCTCGCGCCCATAGCTGAAAGCACCACCAATAACCACCATTTGGGGATTAAATATATTGACCAGGTCTGCGATCCCAGCCCCCAAATTCCGGCCTACTTCTTCCATGGCTGAGCGGCAGATTTGGTTTCCTTTTAATGCAAAATCCACAACCTGGTTAAAGGTGAATTTTTCAGGATCTTCCTCGACAGGCTTGCCGGTGGATTGGTCAGGTTCCGATTCCATGGCGTGTTTCACGCGCTGTAATACAGCTCGCGGGCCGACTTGGGTTTCCCAGCATCCTCGCCGACCGCAACCGCACATTTCCCCCTGCGGGTCGCGCTGGATATGACCGATCTCGCCGGCAAATCCATGCCCGCCTTTGAAAAGCTTGCCGTTGATGATAATCCCTCCACCCAGGCCGACCCCTGAACTGATATATATGAAATGATCCACATCGCGACCCACACCAAAGTAGTACTCTCCCAGCGCACCCAGGTTTGCTTCGTTCTCCACATAGATGGGTATATGAAAACGCTGGTTGAACATCAAGCGCAGTGGAACATCCCGCCACCCCAGATTTGGAGCGAAGAGCAGCTCGCCACTTTTTGTGTTGACCAGGCCGGGAACGCCCAGCCCAATTCCCAGCAAGCGAAGTTGTCTGGAACTGGCGAAGGAAATCGCCTGGTCGATCAAATCATGCACCCGTGTGATGATCTCAATTTGAGGTGAGGTGGTGGTGCAATCAACCCATTCACGCCAAAGGATATTCGCGACAAAGTCGGTCAGGATGACCGAAATATAGCCTACTCCGATTTCCACACCAATAACAGCACCACCATCGGGCCTGAGTGAGAGGGCAATACCAGGCCGGCCGATCTTTGATTCCATCGTATCCATTTCCAGAACGAGCCCATCATCGATTAATACATTCACGATATTGGAAATGGTACTGCGATTTAATTTGGTGGCATTGGCAAGCTCAGCCCGGGAGATCGGAGCATGCAAACGTAATGAATTCAACACGAGAGAGGTGTTGACTTTGCGCATCGATTCTTGATCAGCGGTATGGTTATTTTGCATCAGCTGATTGACAGGTCAATAGTTTATTGCATGGATAAACAAATATAGTATCTACTATTTTTACGCTAATTTCAAGTATGACAAAAGTCATACGAAAATTATGATATATGTCATCCATGTGATTTCTCATATCGATTGATCCAAGAAAGCGCTCTCTTGGTCAGACAGGTATTGCATCGCGTTATCATATGTTCACCTTGTGGCAGCCACAGGATTCGCGAATGACGAGCTCGGTTTCAAGCATGACCCTTCTTGCCGGCTGCTTGCCATTGGTAATAATATCGAGTAACAGTTCCACTGCTTTGATCCCAAATTGTAAAATCGGCTGGCGTATGGTGGTCAGTTTAATTACTGCCGAAGATGCCATTGGAATGTCATCAAACCCAACGAAGGCAATATCGCCTGGTATTTCAAGCCCGGCATCTTGGACCGCACGCATCGCACCGACTGCCATGATATCTGAGGCTGAAAACACCGCATCCGGCCTGGCGGGCAGTAATCGTTGCATGGCTTCATATCCGCCCCCCTCAGTGAAATCACCTTCGACAATCAACGAGTCATCAATCTCCCTGCCGGCTTGTTTCATCGCCAGCGTATAACCTTCAAGGCGATCAAGGGTGACCGCACTGTTTTGCGTGCCAGTGATGGTTGCAATGCGCTCGTAACCGAGTTTAATTAAATGTCTGGTCGCATTGGCGGCTGCCTCTATATTATCTACATCTATATAGTTGGCACCATTCAGAACGAAGGGACGGCCCAGGATGACATTGGGTACACGGGAGTGATCCAGGTAATCGATCAGCCGGTCATCCGGTTGACCGGCCTGAATCAGGATTCCGTCTAATAACCCGCGTCTGGAAATGCGCGGGTATATTTTTTCTTCATCTTCTTTATTGCCGACCAGGTAGAGCGATAAGGTCAAATCATTCTTGTTGCACCCATAGGCAACACCTTGTGTAAGCTGGGGGAAAAATGGATCTGTGAAGAAGGAGCTTACACTGCGGGGCAGCATTAAACCGATGACTCCGGAGCGCTGAGAGGCGAGTGATCTCGCGGCTGCATTGGGATGGTATCCGGTTTCATGAATGACATCCATTACCCTTCTGCGGATTTCTGAGTTAACATTTAGGGATCCGTTTATGACTCTTGAAACGGTTGATCGAGAAACACCGACTTTTTTTGCGATATCTTCAAGCGTCAATTCCGCCATTCAACAACTCCAAGACTCGGTGTAAATTTCTGTAAAGACGTGGGAGCGCTCTCACGCTTTATTTCATTATACTTATATTGATGTTCACTGTCAATATGCTGTGAATTGAATTACGGGATTTCTCAGTAACGAACGGGTAAAAACAGCATATTCCTGTTTTTTATTTCCAGGTCCTGACGTAAGTAATTTGTATCGAGCGTTGAAACAATATACGCAATGATATCCCTCCACAGCTGGTGATTAATGCCATTAAAGCAATGGTTGATTCCAGCAAGAATTTTGTGCTGGGTTTTCCGGATCATTATGTTACCGAAGTTATAAAAATGAATTGATATTGATTTTATCCCACCCAATAGTTGAAGCTGAACAATAATGCCAGCAGTCCCATCAGCAGGCAACTCGTCAATACCCAGATGCGATCGAAAAATGTATGACGACCCCATCTGGACACGACGATGAACAAAGCCGGAACCGCAAGAACATAGCGAACCATCCCCTGCGCTGATCCACTCAGAACAGCGAATCCGATCAATGCCAAACCGTAAACGGCAGTCTCCGGCCGCTCTTTTAGCAGGATGATGCAAGCGCATATTGCCAGAATCACAGCTGCGATCTCAATCCCATAATAGAAGACTCTCTGCAGGTTGGATTGACCCATTGATTGGATTGCAACAGTCCACACCCGGATACTGTCCGGGATGTCGATAAATCCTCGACTGAAGAATCGGGCTTCAACCAGGTGAAATTTGGTCGCCAGTGGTGAGAGTGACCAGGCCAGATATGAGATCAGCGGGGCAAGCGCGGCTGAACCAGTTCGTAAGGCGTTTTTCAAACCTTTTCTCCAGGATCGGTCGGTAAGCCAAACCACAGTCATCGGCAGCAACAGCAATGCCCCGCCCGGTCGGGTCCAAACGGCCAGAACAGCCAATATGGCTGATGGCAACCATTTACGGTGATGCAGGCAGGCAAACGCAGAAAAGGACAAACCGAGGAACAACCCCTCAGTGTATACCTGCGTCAGGAACATGCTGCTTGGGAAGAAAATGAGATAAGAAGCCGTCCGCAAACCATCCCGATCATCCGTCATTCGATTAAGGGCCAGCATGGCAGCCAGGGTGCCCAGCAGGCTGATCAGAACCCCGGCGAGGGTGAAGCGGGCAACCGGATTGATCGGCAGCCAGGCCATAACAGCCGCCATTATACGCATGAGCTTTGGATAAAGCGGGAAGAAGGCATAATTGAGAGATATGCAATCCGGGTCTGTTGCCGTCATGCAAATGACTTGATAGCGGTTACCGGAAAGCCCGGCAGGGACACCCCGTATCTCGGGATCGTTGTAACCAGCCATGGCAATTGACAGGTAATACTCTGAATCCCAGGCAGCGTGTTCGTTCAGGAAAGGGTCCGTCAAGTACAGCTTTCCGGCCAGGAAATCCGGGCTCATGTCAGAGGCTGTCCAGGCCAGCACGGAATCCGTTTTGATCAGGTTGATACGGCGGGTAACCCAGAACTGAAATGCTGAAAGGATCACAACCCAGGCAAGCCAGAGTAGAACCACATCTCTGATGTGGCGGTGACGGCCTGTTGCTGTTGGTGATCCAGGTGACACTGATCTTCCCTTAATATCCAGGAGGGATCAACAAGAATGATCCTTTGGAAATTTCTACCCGATCCAGTAGTTGGCGCTGAAGAGTAATGCCAGCAGTCCCAATAACAGGCAGCTAAGCAGTGTCCAGATACGGTCAAAAACCGGATGTCGCCCCCACTTCGCCAGGACAAGGTAAACAGCGGGCACCGCAGCCATATAACGCAACATGCTCTGCGGCGAACCACTTAAGAGGCTGGCAATGATCAAGGCCAGACCGTACAGGGCGATCTCAGGCTGTTTTTTCAAGAGGATCAGGCAGGCAACCAGCGCCAGTAGAACGGCTGCGATCTCAATTCCATAATAAAAAACACGTTGTGGAACGAGCATGGTGAGAGGTTGCAGTGCGCTGACCCATCCGGAAATACTGCCCGGAAGATCGTACATCCAGAAGTGTTCGTGCGGAAGGCCCAAAGAGGCCACCTGTGTAGCACAGGGGACATCCGTTCGGCCTGATCCGAAAAATCGCACTTCGAACACGCGGAAATTTTTGGCCAGGTCTGTAATGGAAAAAACCAGATAGGAAAAAAGGGGTGTCAGGGCTGCCAGTCCGGTCAGGAGGGCGGTCTGTGGACCTTTTCGCCAGGAGCGGTCCAGCCACCAGACGGTCACCAGCGGCACAATCAGCAGGGCTCCACCGGGTCGCACCCAGAAGGCCAGGGCTGCCAGGATTGCAGTTGGAAGCCACTTTCGAAGGCGAAGGCAGGCCAGCGCGCTGAAGGATAACCCCAGGAACAGACCTTCACTGTAAACCTGGGCCAGGAAGATGGCTCCCGGGAAGACCAGCAGGTAAAAAACAGCCCGCAAACGATCGGTCTCTTCGGTCGTTTCATCCATCAGTTGTCTCAAAGCGAACATGGCCGCCAGGGTTCCCAACAGGCTGACCAGGACGCCAGCCAGCGTAAACCGCGCAATAGCGCTGATGGGCAGAAAGGCCAGCACAGCCGCCAGAGCGCGCATTAGGAGTGGGTAGAGTGGGAAGAACCCGTGGGAAAGAGATATGCACCGAGACGACTCCCCGACAATGCAGAAACCTGCGTAGTAACCCTTATCCCCCGTGAAAGGGATTCCGCGGATCTCCGGATCATCATACCCTTCCATTGCAATCGAAAGGTAGTATTCAGAATCCCAGGCAACATGTTCATTTAAAAATGGGTCATTCAAATAGCGCTTGTTGAACAGTACACCCGGATTGGATTCGGAGGCGGTCCAACGCAGGACATTATCCGGCAGGGTAAGCTTGACGCGCTGGCTCGACCAGAACTGGAATGCGGAGATCAACACGGCCCAGGCAAGCCAAATCAACATCAGCTGACGTGCATTTGTTATTAATTTCATATTTGGATATCCTTCAGTTGTGAATGAAGTATATGAATAAGATCGAGCAAGATGAGATGCTAAGGTCTCGTTGGAATTAATTATAATATAGGGACAATTCAATATCAGCTATGTTATAGCGAGTTGGAGAAGGAAGGGTGATCTTGATACCAGACAGCTTACCCAACATTCCATGGGAAGAAAAGCCAATGCATTGTCGAGATGTCATCTGGCGTTACAGCCGAAATCCGATCATTCCTCGTGACCTGCTCCTTTCATCCAACAGTATCTTTAACAGTGCGGTTGTCCCATTTGATGACGGTTTCGCGGGGGTTTTTCGCTGTGATAACAAAAAACGTGAAATGAACATTCATCGCGGATTCAGCCGTGATGGAATCACCTGGCAGATCGATGAAGAACCGATCGAATGGATAACCGCGGATCCCGGGCTTAACCATTTCGAGTACCGCTATGATCCACGCGTGGTTTGGCTTGAGGATCGTTATTACATCACCTGGTGCAATGGGTATCATGGCCCCACCATCGGGATTGGATATACTTATGATTTTCAAGTGTTCCATTTTCTTGAAAATGGATTATTACCCTTCAATCGTAATGGTGTTCTCTTCCCGCGCAGGATTAATGATCGCTATCTCATGTTAAACCGGCCGAGTGATAACGGTCATACACCTTTTGGTGATATCTTCCTCAGTCAAAGTCTGGATATGATCCACTGGGGAGAGCACCGGTTTGTGATGGGTACGAAGAATGGCTGGCAAAACACCAAGATCGGTGCGGGGCCGGTCCCGATCGAAACTCCGGAAGGCTGGTTGTTGTTCTATCATGGTGTATTGACCTCATGCAATGGCTTTGTTTACAGTTTTGGAGCTGCCTTGTTGGACCTCGATCAACCGTGGAGAGTGGTACGTCGTGGGAGCCCTTACCTTCTCTCTCCTCAGAAGGATTATGAATGCGTGGGTGATGTGCCCAATGTGACCTTTCCGTGTGCAGCCCTTTACGACCAGCCCACCGGGCGCATCGCCATTTATTATGGTGGGGCAGATACGGTCACCGCACTGGCTTTCACCACCCTGGATGATATCAGGACATTCCTGCATGAGCATTCTGATGGATGATCATAATCGATCGAGCAGGCATGGACATCCAGCTTGGATTCCTGGTAGTCGGAACATGGAAAAAAGGAATGAGTACAATACTTCATATATTGGTAGTGGTTTTACAACCGATGTGGCCTGGTTCAAGTTGAGCATCGATATGATGAATCGTCGTGGGTACTATTTCTTAAGAGGAACACATCGTGATCCTGTATTTCAAGGCAGGTACTTCGGCTACCCATAATCCTTTGCTTTCAGATCGGTCTCTTTTCCTCCAAGAGCGGAAGGTATAAAATAAGCTTATGAGAGTTCCCCGGTATGAATTGGCAGCCGGCAGCCTGTTGATGTGTCTGTTGGGATGCCAGCTGCCGGTCTACCTTGGCGGGATGGTCCAACCGGATGATCCCGGTTTGACACGACAAGCTGTCATTGACCCGAACACAACACCCACGCATACACCTTTTCAACCGGTTCCCAATACACCAACTTTTACACAAACACCAACGCCCACTCAAACGCCCACAGCAACTTTCACCATGACCCCCACACATACCATGACCCCGACACTAACGAGCACTTCCACGGTTACCCTTACACCTGATCCAAGGGCAGAAGTATTCATCGGTGCGGGCGATATCAGCATATGCGGGCGGGATGGTGACGAGCAGACCGCCGATCTGTTGGCAGTCATTCCGGGAGTGGTCTATACCCTGGGCGATAACTCAAATGAGAGTGGGACATATGAGCAGTTCATCGATTGTTTTGATCCCTCCTGGGGGCGTTATATGGACCGTCTCCATCCAGTTCCAGGCAATCATGACTATGACAGTGCGGGTGGTGCCAATTATTACGCATACTTTGGTTCCCGTGCCGGTGAAAGCGGCAAGGGGTACTACAGCTATGATGTGGGCGCCTGGCATATCATTGCCATCAACAGTTTGATTGATATCGACCAGGATTCAGAACAGGTGGAATGGTTGCTGACCGATCTGGCAGATCATCCAAGCCTGTGCAGCTTGGCGTACTGGCATTACCCGCGCTGGTCTTCTGGCGCGGTGGGTAATATTGACGAGCTGGGACCGATCATTCAGATACTGTATGACCGCGGTGTGGATGTGGTACTCAGCGGACATGACCACATCTATGAGCGGTTTGCTCCACAGAACCCATCCGGCATGTTGGATATTGAACGTGGTATTCGTGAGTTCATCGTAGGGACAGGGGGGGCTTCGCACCATGATTTCGGATCCATAAAGCTCAACAGTGAGGTTCGGGATAACACATCATTTGGACTCTTAAAGTTACTGCTGTATCCGAACCGGTATGTGTGGGAGTTTATCCCGGTTGATGGTGATTCATTCAAAGATTATGGAAGCGATATTTGCCATTGAGCTTATAACCACCTCCAAGAACGATCGGGGATATGGTAAGATTTCTCACCTGAAAACTGTCTTGATCCATATTCTCACCAGGAGCTTGTTTGCATGACGAAGATCGCATTTATCGGGGCTGGCAGTCTGGAATTCACCCGCGAATTGGCGCGTGACATCCTTACCTTTCCTTTGTTGAAGGATGCCACCCTGGCTTTGATGGATATCGATTCGGAACGCCTGGAATTTGCCCGGCAGTCGGTGGAGAAGATCATCACGCTGGGGAATTATCCTGCCCATGTGGAAGCGACATTGGATCGGGTTGAGGCACTGAAGGATGCTGACGTCGTTCTGACCACCATCCTGGTTGGCGGAACAGAGGTCTGGCGTCATGATATTGAGATCCCCAAGAAATATGGTGTGGATATCAATGTGGGCGACACACGCGGCCCGAGCGGCATCTTTCGATTCATGCGCACACTGCCAGTCATGATGGATATTGTGCATGACATGGAAAAGCACTGCCCGCGGGCGGTCTTGTTGAACTATACCAATCCGATGGCCATGCTGTGCGGTGCCATCCAGCGACAGACACATATCCCAACCACCGGGTTGTGTCACTCCGTCCAGGGTACGGCTTTCATGTTGTCAAGCTGGATCGATGCAGATTTTGACAAGGTCACTTACACCTGTGCCGGTATCAACCACATGGCATGGTACCTGGAATACAAGGAGAACGGCGTGGATGCTTATCCGCGCATCCATAAGGCCATTACGGAGAATAGCGATATTTACGAAATGGAGATCGTTCGTAATGAGATGTATTTGGCATTGGGTAAGTATGTCACTGAATCGAGTGGTCATAACTCGGAATACAACTGGTGGTTTCGCAAACGACCCGATTTGATCGAAAAGTATTGCCTGCCGGGCACAGGTTGGAATCCCGGGGAACATGCTTATATTCTTAAAGAATATCAAAACAATGAAAACACCTGGAAGGACCAGGCGCGCGAGTGGTTCGCTGCGGATACGCCGATCATGCTGTCCCGTGGGTTGGAATATGCTGCATATATCATCAACGCCCTGATGGGCGGGGAGATATTCCAGTTCAACGGTAACGTACCCAATACCAACCTGATTACCAACCTGCCAGCGGGTGCTTGTGTTGAGGTGCCAGTCGTGGTTGATAAAGGTGGCATCCATCCCCTGCATGTGGGCGCACTGCCGCCGCAATGTGCACTCCTGACCCAGCTCAGTTCTGGGATCGAAGAGCTGGCGATCAATGGAACGCTGGCAGGAGACCCGACCATGATCTATCAGGCGATAGCACATGATCCCTTAACGGCTTCAATGCTTTCATTGGCTGAGATCAAAAAAATGGTGCAGGAGATGTTTGAAAAAAACAGAACATACCTGCCACACTTTAATTCGATTGATGTTTAAGGCTTGGGATGATTGTCTTACCCAATATACGTAATTAGGGCGGCTGTCATCATGCTGATTTGATTATCCACTGCGGCGACTGTCAAGAACAAAAACAGATCGCAGCTTTTCCATTCCATAACCACGGCATGCAAAATACTCTTGATTATTCGATCCATTTCTTGATAACATCCGACCTGGGCACGCACCATCAAGGTTACACGAAGGGTTTGACCGGCTTTGATTCCCAGTTTGGCTTCCAGTTGATCGAAAACTTGAGGGCTTCCACGCATGGGACAGGCGGTACCCATACAAACATGACGGCCATGTTATTCCCCGTATTTCATCGTTGATGACCGTATTCCAATGGATCATGGTTTAGCTCTTGGATGCAACTATAACCGTTCTGTCATAATTCAAGCATTCAGCGGGTGAAGCCAAAGCTGTGGAGAATCTGGTCACTGCCTTCAATTCGTAAAAAGCGCACTGATTCATGTGTTTGCCACCAGGCGGTATGCGTCTCGCGAATCAACCTCCTGAGACCGTGATATCTGTACTGATTACATACGATGATCAGTCATTGCGGAAGGCGGGATCTTCTTGACCAAAGCCTTCCTGATAATCCAGTATGGCAGCTTCGATCACTTTCATAGCGTAATCCTGATTGTATCTGTCGTGGATATATATGCGCTGTTTATGATCCGGGATGAGTTTGTAGGTGCTGAAGTAATGCTCCAGCCTTTCGACCAGCACCGGAGGCAGCTCTGTCAGGTTTTCCAAATGGCCGTAAACAAAATCAGTTTCTAAGACAGCCACGATCTTATCATCGGCTTCGTTATCATCAATCATCTGGATGCCCCCGACCACTTTGGCATGCAAAATGATCTCAGCTTTGGTGATCGGTCGTTCACACAACACGCAAATATCCAGTGGATCGCCATCCCCCCGTTTGGCGTGCGGAGACAGCTTTCTGAAGTTTTCGGCACACAGCGTCCTGGGGATAAAGCCATACAAGGCCGGTGGTTGTGATGATGTTCGTTGCGGGCGATCGGCTCTCAGATAACCTGAATTCTTGTCAATCTCATACTTGACCAGGTCAAAGGGAGTCAATTCAATAAAGGCATTAACGATACGTGGCGGTTCTGGACCGATCTCAAGACCATGCCAGGGGTGGGGACGATACTTACTGAAATTCTTGCTCATGTTTGATCCTTCTTTCATTAACAGGCTGCATGAAGATACCAGGCGAACAGGTTTCTGGCATGATCGAGATCACGTGAAACGGCATCTGCCAGATGATGCATGCTGCACCCGGCGCAGGCAGGTTCTTCCATGTTATAACGTTTTACCGCATCCATGACAGCCATTGGACGCAGACTCTGACAGGCTGTGTCAAGATACACCACTGGTTTTTTCTGGAAGTGGTCTTCATTATTGAAAAATCATCTCTCAGGGAATGTTTCTCTTTCATGGCTGTGTGTTTGACCAGTTAAGTCTATTCAAAAAAAGCATTATACTGCTAAGTGACAATGACTATTTAATAATCAAATGAGTACCACAATGGGGGAACCGGGTATATAACAGTAAAAAATGCCAGATCACTAAATTATGGAATTGGAGTAATATTAAAAATACATTAAAATTCACCGAATAATCATCCTGGCAGAATTAAACCGGGATCTAGTAAAAATTCATGTCTTATACTCTTTACGACACTATTCGTTTGATTGGTACACCATTTCGATACCGGGTATCCGGGTTGAAGAATATTTCCCCTGACCAGCCCAAACTGTTCATCTCGAATCATGCCGGGGGTATGGGACCATTGATGATCTATATCAGCTTACCCGTCCGGTTACATCCATGGGTGATTGCGGAGATGGTGGATATATCAAGAACGCCGGATTATTTATTTGAGGATTTTATTAAACCAGCCTGGCATCTGGATGGTCAGATCGGGAAGCGTATATCCCGTTTGATCGCTCCGATCGCAGTCCGTGTGCTTCGTAGTCTGGATCCTGTATCTGTCGATCGTAACCGCGGCTGGTGCAGGGAGGCCTTTCAGAAAAGCCTGGAACTGTTGGTTTCAGGGGAAAGTTTGCTGATATTTCCGGAACAACCTGCGAAGCAATGTGATCCTGTCTCCCAGATCCGTCCTTTTTTAGGTGGTTTTTGCTGGTTGAGTCAAATGTACTATAAGTCCACAGGAAAAGCCCTTGCCATCCAGCCGATGGCGGTCTTCCCACCTGGGCGACGGATGATCATCGCATCACCTGAGTACTTGAATCTGCATGGGAATTACCGAAAAGCCATTGATCGTTCAGTGGTCCATTTGGAAGCCACTGTAAAACGGAAATATCAAGAGATCAGTTCACTCTGCTAGGTAATTGATTACCCCTGTCTCACCTGCAATCGCCACAGCTCCAAGATAACCATCCGGTAAGTGCACAGGTGAAACCCACCAGGAACAACCGTCAGTGGGATCCAGAATGGTGCAGTTGCGCTCAGGCTGATGGATCAAATCTGCCAGGCTGAACTGGTTCAGGGGCAGGTTTAAACCACAACCCCTGGCCTTGATCAAAGCCTCTTTACCAGACCATAATTGAATGAAAGCCTTCATGCTGTCTGATTGAGGCAGGTGATGTAATGCGGTTATTTCATCAGATGAAAAATGACGTTCAGCGATCTTAAGATGACCGGTCAGCGGTTTAATCCATTCCACATCAACCCCGACTGGCTGGATGTAGCTGATCGCAGCCAATGCCAATCCACCGGAATGGGAGAGGTTGAATTGAAGCCTGTCCGGGTTTTGTACGTTTATCAGCGAAGGCTTCCCATATGCATTGATCATGAATTGGATCGAATCAGGCTTGACCTGCAGATACCCCGCCAGGATTTTCCGCAAACCAGCGTGCGCCGCGGCATAGCGGTGCTTGTCCTGATTTGATCGAAAATGGCCAACCCTTGCTTTTTCCATCTCAGATAGATATCCCAGGCTTTCCGTTAATGGATGTGTTACCGGGTCAAGCTTGATAATCCACACATCGATCGGCCTTTGATTCATGAGTTTATTCTATCACTGCGTTAATAACTCGAAGATATAATAGGAAAGACGAATTTCTTTATTTTTATTCCAATTCTATGTTATTATCTGCTAATAACGGCAGATGGGAAATACGATCAGAACAAATAAAGATGTCCAATGGAGTAACTGTCATCCATAATATGAGAATGGATACAAAGCGGAAAACTTCGCCGCGTTTTTTACAAATGAGAAGTTGCTTGCTTCTTCGATATTATGAAAAGAGGATTTAATGGCGACAAACGAGGTTGATCTTTCACAATTATTCCAGGCAGTAAGCAAGGTCATGCAACAGAACCAGGCACAGCTTAATCAAGCCGACCCCTATAACCATAACCACGGTGATAACATGGTGGATATCTTCACAACGATTGCCAATTCCGTGCAGCAGAACAAAACAGCTTCACCTGCGACGCAACTTAAAACGGCGGCGGCCCAATTGCGCACCAAGAAAAGCGGTTCTGCTCAGTATTATTCGCAGTCTTTGAATCAAGCTGCCAGAGAATTGCGTTCTGCCAAACGTGTAGATGCTGACAATGCTGCAACACTGGTGCAAACCTTGCTGGGTGGCGGCCAGTCTACAAAACAGTCTGGAAGTGCGGCCACTGATGTGCTTTCCACCCTGTTGGGGAGTCTGACGGGGGCATCCGGCACAACAACCCCGAGTGCAACGGGTTCATCTGGGATTGACTGGACCACACTGGCAAGCGCGGGATTGGAATATATGCAATCCAAACAAGAAGGTCAGGATACGCTTACGGCCTTGATGGATGCATTGATGGCTGAACCGACCAAAACAGCCACTTATCGAAAAGATTCTGGCGCACTTGTCGCAACCACCTTAATGCAGGCACTTGGTTCGATGCTGAATAAAAATCGCTGATTTGAACGTGTTCGAGAGGGCAATGATTTGCCCTCTCGAATTTGCATAAAATAACAGTAATAGTATAAAATAGAGGGAAACAATTACATAATAATTTCTTGATACATTATTTTCAATTTTCCTTTATTCATTGCTCCAATGGAGAAATGAATACTTCATTAGATTAGTCCGGTATTGTTGGTTAAAGTGTGGGTGTTCAGGAATGCGGCATAACTGATGGCTAAGATAAATTTCCGACGGATTGCAGGTATCAGCAATGTGTTAAGCAGTACCAGGCTTGACCGAATCTTGCTATCCTTTTATCGAACAGCCAAACCTGACTATTGTTTCATCGGTGTTCAGCTGAATGAAGCAGAAAACCATCTATATACACTAAGCCTGTTAGAACATGGCAAACGTATCCAGAATATCTATTACCCATTAAATGATGCGTTCAGAGCAATCATCAAGCACAAAAAGCCACGATTCTATAAAAAGAATGTACAGCGATATTACCCTGCTGATATATATCTTCAGCACTGGGGAATTAAAGGTTTCATTGGGTACCCCATTCTGGATAATGAAAAAAAGCCCCTCGGAATAATCGCCGCTTTCTATCAAAAACCAATCATGGATCACCAGGCATTGATCTCTCAAATAGAAAAAAGACAGGCTGTAATTATTAAGGAGCTTGAAAAGACGTATCAATCCAGTTATCTGGGTTATCGTGAAAAACGTTTTGAGTATTTACTGCGGAATTCTCGAGACATCATTTTGATCATTGATAAAATGGGAAAGGTGCTGTATCGCGCTCCCTCAAATTATACGGTACTGGGTATTTCCGATAAGGATGCACTTGGGGTGAATATCATGCGGATCATTCACCCGGATGACTTACCAGAAGTCCAAAAAATGCTTATAGCAGTCAGGCGCAAGCCTGGTTTAACAGCTGATTTTCAGGTCCGTGCACGACATGTTAATGGAGAGTATAAATGGATTGAAGGGGTGGTAACCAACCATACTGAAGAGCCTTCTATCAAGGGTTTAATTGTCAATTATCACGATATAACCGAAAAGAAAACAGCTGATGAGGAGATTGCAAGCAACGAGCGGCGCTTCAGGACATTGATTGATAAATCCCATGACTGCATCGCTTTGATCGATGCGAAAAACCAGTTCCAGTATTTCAGTCCTTCGGTAACCAAAATCCTCGGGTATCAGGTAAAGGAGCTTCTGGAAACCGATCCGATTACCCTGGTCCACCCGGAAGATCTGGTCGAGATGCAACGAGCGGGTGAAGAGTTATACCGCGCACCCAATAAAGCGATCGATTTTCAAGTACGTATAAAATCCAAAGATGGGAACTGGAAATGGATAGAAGCCATCGGCACCAATCTTCTGGATAATCTGGATATAAAAGCGGTAGTTATCAACTTTAAAGATATATCTGTCCGTAAATACACCGAAGACAAACTGAGAGTTACAGAGCGATCATTCAAGGAATTTCTGGAGAGTGTCAACCTGGCTGCCATTATATTGGATCCGGATGGGCGGGTTGAATTTATTAATGATTATTTATTAAAATTGGTAAATTTATCACGTATCGAAGTTGTGGGCGATTCCTTTTTCACACGTTTCCTAAAGCATGATGACCCATTCATAACTGCATTTCATCAGGGGATCCTCAACGGGGATATTCCACATCAATTTGAAGCATCGCTGCTGACAAATTCAGGCGAAGAGAAGTCTATCGTATGGAACAGTACTGTACTGCGCAGCGTATCGGGTGAGGTGGCTGGTATCGCCTGTATCGGGGAAGATGTTACAGCGATCAGGAAAAACGAGGAGCGAGCTCAGATTCAGATCGAACGGGTAAGTGCATTGCATTCGATAGATGTGGTGATATCTTCAAGCTTTGATTCGCGTATTGTCTTCTCGGTGATCGTGGATCAAATCATGAAACAGATGGGTGTGGATGCGGTTAGAATATTACTCTTCAACCCGCTTGATAAAAGACTGTCATGTGTTGCTGAGCAGGGTTTTCAGCATCCAGAACAAAAACCAACCGAATTCTCTCTGAGTGAAAGTCATTCTGCCAAGGCAATCCTTGAGCGTCAAACCATCAGTTTTTCAAACAGTGAAAATGCCGAACCGATTGATGGGAATATCTTTGAGATGGAGGGTTTCATTTCAGGTTATTCCACGCCCATGATCATCAAGGGTCAGGTGAAAGGGGTGGTTGAAGTATACAATCGTGCTTTACTTGAGCCTGATGCCGGCTGGATGGAATTTTTTGAAACGCTGGCCGGACAGGCGGCTATTGCGATTGAAAACGATGAGATGTTTGACCGTCTGGAACGGGCATTGGCAGATTTAACAGCTGCTTATGACAGTACCCTGGAAGGATGGGTAAAAGCACTTGATCTGAGAGATAAGGAAACCATTGGACACACGCAGCGAGTGGCCATGATGGTCGTGCGATTTGCACTGGAGTTGGGTGTTTCTGGCGATGACCTGGTGAATATCCGCCGCGGTGCATTGTTGCATGACATCGGAAAAATGGGCATACCGGATGGGATACTGAATAAGGCTGGTCCATTAACAGATGATGAACGGCTTATTATTCAAAGGCATCCACAGTATGCTTATGAGTTACTGCAGCCGATCCAATATCTGCGCCCGGCTTTGGATATTCCCTATGGCCACCATGAGCGCTGGGATGGGACTGGTTATCCACGTGGATTAAAGGGAGAGGAAATACCGTTGGCGGCTCGTATTTTCTCGGTGGTGGATGTCTGGGATGCCCTGGGAAGCACCCGTCCTTACCGTGAGAAGTGGGACCAGGATAAAATGGTTTCCTATCTGAAAGAGCAAAGTGGTAAAAGATTCGACCCCAGCATTGTTAAAGTATTCATTGACCTGGTTGAACGCAAGCTGATCTGATGATTTAAACGATTTATTCATCCCCGTCCAGTATCCTTTAAAATATTCATTTCACCTGTAAAGTTATTTGGTGATGGGTCAGACATTGAACTCCTGATTTCCCATCCATTATTAAATGGTCACTTGCATTTTTAGTCACAAATGGATTTGTTGTGTATAATTGCAATTCTGTGTCTGGGCCGGAAGATGAGAATGATGATCATCACGACTTGCAGGCAGGAAAGCAGTGGCTGTGAGTTCTCAATCAATTCAACAAAACTACGATTTGCGTAAGGCCATCTCCACCAACCGGCTGATCGGTTTGTGGCGCATGCTGACCGGTTATCGGTTGAAATATACAGCTGCCACACTCAGTCTGGTTGTGTCTGCCTCCGCACGCATGTTGACTTTCCAGTTGTTGCGATATTTTGTTGACAATATTTTTATCGCCCAGGATCATCATATCGGATTGCCGATGATCGCAGCCGGTTTCATCGGGCTGGCGCTTATGGATGGTGGTTTTTCCTTCATCAGTGGACGTTTGTCTGCCCAATCCTCTGAAAGCGTCACCAGGCGTTTACGAAATTACCTTTTTGACCATATTCAACACTTGCCATTTGCCTATCACGACCAGACTGCCACAGGGGACCTGATCGAACGCTGCACCTCCGATGTGGATACCCTGCGCCGTTTCTTCTCTGATCAGGCGATTAACGCAGGCCGGGTGATCATTCTCTTTATCATAAACTTTACAGCCATCTATCAGCTCAATCCGAAACTGGCGGGTATTTCGATTATTGTCATTCCGGTCATACTGGTGGTGTCGATCCTGTTCTTTAATAAAATATTCAAAGCCTATGAAGCCTATCAGGAACAGGAAGCTGTCCTCTCGACCACTCTGCAGGAAAACTTATCCGGCGTACGTGTGGTAAAAGCCTTTGCACGTCAACCATACGAGATATCCAAGTTTGACAAGGACAACTGGGAAAAATACCTGCGCGGCAAAAAGCTTTATGTGTTGAATTCCATTTTTTGGCCGATCTCAGATACCATCTGCAGTTTTCAGATACTGGTTGGCCTCTACTTCGGTGCCATGTTAACCATCAATCATGAGATCACGATCGGTACTTATATTGCTTATGCTGGCATGGTGATTTTGGTGATCTTCCCCATCCGCAACCTGGGTCGCTTGATCGTGGATATGTCCACCGGGTTGGTATCTTATGGGCGTGTTATGGAGATCATTAAGAATCCACGCGAGTCATTGGAAGATGGAGATTACCTCCCGGATAAGGATGTCGTGGGAGCCATTTCCTTTAAAAACGTTGGTTTTGAGTACGAAGGTGATCATAAAGTTTTGGATGATATAAGCTTTGAATGTCAGCCGGGTCAGGTGATTGCGCTTCTGGGATCGACCGGCTCTGGTAAAACCACATTGGTCAACCTGCTTCCACGCTTCTATGAGGCCACGCATGGCCGGATCACTTTGGATGGTATTGAGTTGAACCGTTATCCGCGCCGTTACCTGCGCACCCAGGTTGGCATTGTGGAACAGGAGCCATTTCTATTCTCCCGCTCAATACGCGAGAATATTACCTATGGGGTCGGGCGTGAAGTTACGGATGAAGAGGTGGAAAACGCTGCACGTGCAGCTTCCATCCATGCTGTCATCATGAGTTTCCCCAATGGGTATGGCACTCTGGTTGGTGAAAGGGGTGTAACCCTGTCAGGTGGTCAAAAACAGCGCGTGGCCATTGCCCGCACCCTGTTGAAAAATCCGCGCATCCTGATACTGGATGACTCAACCTCTTCGGTGGATACCGAGACGGAAGCGGATATCCGCTCCGCGCTGGATAACCTCATGATCGATCGTACTACCTTCATCATTGCGCATCGCATCCAATCCATCATGCAAGCTGACCTGATCCTGGTTATGGACGGTGGACATATCGTGCAGCGTGGGCAGCATAACGGTCTGTTGCAGGAGGAGGGCATCTACCGTCAGATCTTTAACATCCAGACCCGCATTGAGGACGAATTGCAGAAGGAGATTGCCGGTGTCTGATCGTTATTATGAAGAAGAGGAATTTCAAACCAAGGTCACCGGCAAGGTATTTGCTCGCATCCTGTCATTAACCCGGCCACATTGGCGTTTCCTGGCAGGCTTCATTGGAGCTGTTCTGTTCACCGCGGTGATCGATGCAATCTTCACTTTCATCAGCAAGCAGATCATCGATCAGGGTATCCTGCGTGAAGATCCGCACGCCGTTGTACGTTATCTCACGCTGTATGGCATCCTGATCCTGGTTCAGGCCGCCTCAGTGTTTATATTCATCTACCTGGTTGGCCTTCTGGGTGAGCGGGTGCGTTATGACCTGCGTCAGACGATGTTCAACCACCTGCAGGATCTTTCACTGTCGTATTACAGCAAGACACCAGTGGGCTGGATCATGTCACGTGTCACTTCTGATTCAGATCGTGTCGGTAACCTGGTCACCTGGGGTATTCTGGATGTCTCATGGGCGGTGGTTAACATATTCACCTCGCTCGTTTTCATGTTCATCATCAAATGGCAGCTGGCTTTGATTGTCTTTGTGATCGTGCCGGTTCTGGTGTACGTTGCGATACAATTTCGACGTAAGATTCTCAAGGAATTCCGTGAGGTGAGAAAGACGAATTCCAAGATCGTCGGCACATATAATGAAAGCATCACAGGTGTACGGGTGGTGAAAGCCCTCGGTCGGGAAGATGAGAATATGCGCGAGTTTGGCGAGATAACCACGCATATGTATAACTCCAGTTTTCGGGCAGCCTGGTTAAGTGCCCTGTTCCTTCCCACTGTGCAGGTCATCTCTGCTTTTGCACTGAGTGGCATTATCTGGTACGGCGGTTCGCAGGCACAAGTCGGCATGATGACGGTTGGCAGCATCCAGGCATTCGTCAGCTACCTGATGTTCATGATCTGGCCGATCCAGGATGTGGCACGTGTCTTCGCTGAGCTGCAACATGCCATTGCTTCTGCTGAACGTATTTTTTCGCTTATCGATGCCAAACCGGAAGTGGCTGACCGTCCGGATGCTTTCGATCCCGGTTCGATCCATGGCGATATATTGTTTGATCATGTTGACTTCAGTTATGAAGCGGATGATGCCGTTCTGGAAGACTTCAACCTCTTGGTAAAACGAGGCGAAACCATCGCCCTGGTGGGACCCACCGGTGGCGGTAAATCTACCATTGTCAATCTGTTGTGCCGTTTTTACGAGCCTCGCGGTGGTGCGATTTACATTGTTGGGGAAGATTACACGCGATTCACCCTGCGTGCCATTCAATCGCGCATCGGGATGGTTCTGCAAACCCCACACCTCTTCTCCGGTACGGTTCGCGAGAACATCCGCTATGGCCGTCTGGAGGCAAGCGACGAAGATGTCGAGCGGGCCGCCCGCCTGGTGGGTGCGCACGAGTTCATTCAGGCCTTCGAAAATCAATATGAAGAGAACGTGGGTGAAGGGGGGAATATGCTCTCTGTTGGTCAGAAACAATTGATCAGCCTGGCGCGTGCCGTGTTGGCAGAGCCTGAGATCTTCATCATGGATGAAGCCACCAGCTCCGTGGATACCCTGACCGAGGCCCTGATCCAGAAGGGTATGGAGTTATTGATGAAGGATCGTACAAGCTTTATCATTGCCCACCGGCTCTCAACCATCAAGGCCGCTGACCGCATATTGGTCATTGAAGAGGGACGTATTGCAGAAATGGGCAGCCACGCTGAGTTGCTGCGTGCCGGTGGAAAGTACTACCATTTATACACACGCCAGTTCCGCAAGCAGATCGAAGAATCGATCGATCTGTACCAAACAGCGGCAAAACCCTTGAACTGAGTTCATTTAGTATATGCGATAAGAAGCTTTGGTCTGGTGGGCGATAACCTGTGGGAAGGATATTATACAAAAAGAGCAATCATTGTAGTGCACCCCAATAGTTAGACATATTATGGAGAAAAAAAGGATTGAGTTCTGAACTGAACGGGACTCAATCCTTTTAGTTTAA